>JAXMLI010000001.1:0-4483 GCA_034368785.1 Smithellaceae bacterium
GGATACGACGTTTATACTCCGCCGAATAACTCCGGCGGCGGCCCTTCTCAGGAACCTCGGGATCGGGAACAGCATTAATACCCCGGGGACCGCGGGATGCAAGAGTTGAGGAAATTCCAGTCGCCCTACGGGCTCCTTCCAATTCCTCAACTCTCGGGCTAAGATGCACTGCCATAACTTCCTTCTTCTCCATCTACTTTACTCCTTCCCGCCCTACACTAAACTATTGGGGGGGAAGTGTCTCACTTACATTGGCACAGAGGGTGAAGGCTAACACCTTCACGACGGCACATTTCAATATATGGGATTATCTCATTTGCCATATTCTATTTTCGGCCAACGGAAAAATCAGCCGGAGCGTAGCGATCGGCTGTATTGATTTTGTTATGTTGTGTTCTGTTCTGTCTATATTTTTTAAAGGGTAGATTACCAACGCTCTCTACGCTGGTAAATTTAATTGGACAATCTCCCTTAGTACTATACTATTGCTTATGATGTTGTGTGGGTAAATGAGACATTGCAGGCTTGCTAATCAGTTTAACGACCAGTCCAACCTGAAGTGACTTTCTTGCCCACACCACCTTGGACTTCAAACCAGTCATCTGGCATAAAGAAACTGTAAACTATTTTGAACGTCTGATTTTTTCCCATCTTGCTACTACCCTTAATCTCTTGGCCAAAGTCCACATAATAAAGCATATTGCCCTTTAATAGATGGTTTCCGGAATCCGATTTCTGCCACCTTTCCATTGTTGTTGGGCATGATCCGTTAGCGTTGCATATCTTATTGATATGCTCCCCAGCTTCGATAATTTCTTCTTTTCCACTAAAATAGAATTTAAAGAAATCATGCCCTGCAAAAACGTAAAACATCAAAAGAATTGAACCAATAATCAGGGTATTCACCACGGATTTTCTTTTCATATATTTTACTCCATGTCTATGAGACATAACGAAAAGCTAAGCCGGAGCGGCCCACGGGGCCGCGATCGGCTTGAGCGACTGGTTGGGCAATCTTTTTGTCCGATATCAATGGCTAATCCCTTGTCCCCAGTCTACATTTCTAATAATTAAGTATACTGTCCCCGGAACTCCCTGTCCCCGGAACTCCCCCCGGAACTCCCCCTGTCCCCGGAACTCCCCTAATTGCCGTCCGGGTTCGAGGCATTCCCGAATAAGGACGCCTTACGTTAGCTTTAGTTCTAATCAGCTTCAAACATTCACGACGAGGCCAGGAAGATCAGGATTACCGTCCCCACGACAATCCGATAATACCCGAACAGCCTGAACCCGTGGCGGGTCAGGTAGGAGATAAAGAATTTTATCGCCAGCATAGCCACCAGAAAGGCCACGACATTTCCCACAAAAAGCAGCAACAGGTTATCCAGATTCATGCGGTCATAGTTTTTCAGAAGCTTGTAGGCCGCGGCGGCGAACATGGTGGGCACGGCGAGGAAAAAAGAAAACTCCGCCGCCACCGTCCGGGTCAGTTTCTGCGACATCCCACCCACAATGGTCGCCGCGGAACGGGATACACCCGGAATCATGGCGATACATTGAAACAGGCCGATGATCAGGGCCTTCCGGTAAGTCACCTGCTGATCTTCCGCCGTGTCGTGGAAAATGCGATCTACAAACAGGAGAATTACCCCTCCCACCAGCAGAGATATGGCGACTACCAGGGCGCTGGAAAGCAGGGAATCAAGCCAGTCCCCCAGGAGGAAACCGAAGAACGCCGCCGGCAGAAAGGCGACAAAGAGCTTGTAATAAAAATCAAGGCCCTGAAAAAAACGTCGCCAGTAGAGGACGACCACGGAAAGAATGGCGCCGAACTGAATATTGACAATGAACAGGCGGCTGAATCCGGTGCTTTCCAGCCCCAGCAGCTTTTCGGCCAGGATCATGTGGCCCGTGGAAGAGACGGGGAGAAACTCCGTGATGCCTTCCACGATCGCGATGACGATTACCTCGAACCAGGTCATATCCCTCCTCCGGGTCGGTTGGCCGGCAATAATTTGTTCCCCTGTCTCCGGAAGGCAGGCGATATATGACTATCACCGGCCTGTCAATGCCTAATTCCACTATCTTAATTATTGACATGTTACGAATACTTACGTAATGAATCAGCGGAAATGGTCATGCGGGGACAAGACCTGATTGATACTCGGGAAAATGTTTTGAGACCATCGGAAATTGAGGAGGGCGCAAAATGAGCCTGGTAGTAGCCAAAGAGGTTGCCAAGGATTATCGGGTGGGAGAGGTCGTCGTGCCGGCCCTCCGGGGGGTCAGTTTTACCATCGAGCCTGCCTCCTTCATCTCTTTTATCGGGCCTTCAGGGAGCGGGAAGACGACGCTCCTGAACCTCATCGGCTGCCTGGACACTCCCACCTCCGGCCGGCTCGAGGTGGCGGGCGCGGAGGTGGGGAAGCTGGATCGGCGGCAGGGCGCCCTCTTCCGGGGCGCCAACATCGGTTTTATCTTTCAGGACTTCAACCTCCTGCCGGTCTTGACGGTTTATGAAAACATCGAATATCCCCTCCTCATGGTACAAAATGTTCCGCCGGAAGAACGGCGGCGACGGGTGGCCTCCCTACTTTCGGCCGTGGGCATGGCGGACCAGAAAAACAAGTATCCCGACCAGATATCCGGGGGACAGAAGCAGCGGGTGGCGGTGGCCCGGGCGCTGGTTACCAGTCCCAAGCTGGTCCTTGCCGACGAACCCACGGCCAATCTGGACCGCGCCACGGCCTACATGGTGCTGGACCTCATGAAGAAGATGAGGGACGAGTTCCAGACCACCTTCATCTTCTCCACCCATGACCAGAAGATCGTCGGCGAGGCGGAGATCATTTACATGCTCGAAGACGGAAGGATCACCGATCAAAAGACCAAAGGAGGTGGCGGCAATGGGCAATCTCTTTAAAATCGCGCTCAGGAATCTCCTGAGATACAAAAGAAGAAGTCTCCTGACCGCCTCCCTGATCACGGTAGGCGTGGTCTTTGTCCTCGTCTTCGTTTCCGTTTCCGGCTCGTTCAAGAGTATGATGATCGGCCAGATCACGGATTCCATGATGGGACACCTGCAGGTGCATCGCAAGGGTTTTGTCGCCTCCATCGAGACGCTCCCCCTCAACCTGAACCTCCAGGCCGCCGCCATTGCCCGGCTGGAGGAAATCCTGGATAAAGAGCCCGCGATCGAGGCCTACTCGCCCCGGATAAAGTTCGGGGGCATGTTCAGTAATTTTACCGAGACGGCAAGTATCAGGCTGACCGCGATCTATCCGGAAAAGGAATATAAGACGGTCCCCCTTCTTCCCGAGCGGGTAATCGAGGGCAGCAGAGAGCTTAAACCGGGCGGCATCCTCGTGCCGGAACTCCTGGCCCGGGGGATGAAGGTGAAAACGGGGGATGCGGTGGTCATCGTGGCCACCAACGCGGACGGCTCGGTAAACGGCAAACAGTTTATCGTTACGGGGGTCCTCGGCAGCGTCACCGGCCCGGGCGGGCGGGACGGCTACCTCCATCTGGATGACGCGCTTGAGATCTTGCGGATGGAGAAGAAAGAAATCAGCGAGTTCGCCATCAGGCTCAAGGATTTCGGGAAGCTCGGCGCAGTCAGCCAAAAACTGGAAGGCCTCCTTTCCCGGGAACTAAACCAGCAAAACAAACCCATCTTCGAGCTGCACACCTGGGAAAAACTTTCTCCCTTCTTCAACATCGCCCGCATGATCGAAATCATGACCTTTTTCATCAAGCTCATGCTCATTGCCATCGTCCTGATCAGTATCACGAATGTCATGATCATGGCCGTCTATGAGCGAATCAGGGAAATAGGAACGATCTCCGCGATCGGCACCCTGCCGGGAAAGATTTTGAACATGTTTGTGATCGAGGGGTTCTGCCTGGGGATTGCCGGCGCCCTGATCGGCAATATTGTGGGGGTCGTCGTCGTCTTGATAATCAATATGCTGAAAATTACCTACGATTTTGGCCAGCAGAGCGGGTTGATCCTTCAGGCCGCGCTGTACCCCGGCGATCTCCTCGTGGTCTCGGTCACGGTAATAATCGTCGCGGTCATCGCCAGTCTCCAGCCCGCCTTCAAGGCGTCGCGGATGGAGCCCATAAAGGCGCTGCGGCATATTTGACGACTTCGTAAAAAGCGACTCACGCCGCCAAGCGGCCCCACATCGGCAAGTAACTTGCCTTTGAATTTCGGAGGGCCACGCTCCGTCGTGGCCGAAAGGCTTTAGATATTTCACTACCTGCTGCGGACGCGACGGAGCGCGTCCCTCCAAAAAAAAATATACTTGCATAATTTCAAGTACTTATGGTTACGTTCCTTAGAAGTCCGGATGCTCTAGTTGCGCTGCATCCCTCCCCCGCCTTCGCGGGGGCAGGCTTGCGGCGTGTTCCGGGGACACGTTCCGATTCCTTTGGACTTCCGGAACAAGCCCCCTCCCCCGACGCCTCATTCCTCGGGATT
>JAXMLI010000002.1:0-9251 GCA_034368785.1 Smithellaceae bacterium
CCCGCAAAGACTACGCGTCTCAAAAAGAACCTGATAAGGACAATCGCAATTTTCTGACCGGACATGCGCGCTTCAATCTGCAAGAGTGAACCAGCAAGGGTTTCCAGGAAGCGCTATAGCCTTCAGCCTGGAAGTCTGAGCAGTTATAAACAATCCGCAGGATGCAAAAATGACACATAGAGACGACACAAGCAAATTAAGGGAACTGGACAGAAAACATATCTGGCACCCCTTTACCCAGATGCAGGATTGGCGGGAAAACGATTTTCTCATCATTGAAAGGGGAAAAGGCTCCTATCTCTATGACACGGAAGGGAAAAAATATCTCGACGGGGTGTCCTCCCTCTGGGTGAATGTTCACGGCCATCGGAAGAAGGAACTGGACCGGGCCATGAAGAGACAGCTTGGCCTGGTGGCGCATTCCACTTTCCTGGGACTTTCCAATGTGCCGGCCATTCGCCTGGCCGAGGAACTGGTCGGGATCGCGCCGGCCGGTCTCAACAAGGTGTATTACTCCGACAATGGGTCGACCGCCGTCGAAATTGCCCTGAAAATGGCATATCAATACTGGCAGCACCGGGGGAAAAAGAAAAACACCTTTATCACCTTCACCAATGCTTATCACGGCGACACCATCGGCTCGGTCAGCGTGGGGGGAATCGATATCTTCCACCAGATCTTTCAGCCCCTTCTTTTCCCAACCCACCGCACCCACTCTCCCTATTGCTACCGCTGCCCTCTGGGAAAGTCACACCCGGGCTGCCGACTGGACTGTCTGGATCAGCTTGACGGGCTGCTCAGAGAAGAGTCAGAAGAAATTGCCGCGGTAATCCTCGAGCCGGAGGTACAGGGGGCCGCCGGCATGATCACCCAGCCGGAGGGGTTCGTCCGGCGCGTCCGGGATATTTGCGACCGCCATCAGACCCTGTTGATCTTTGATGAAGTGGCCACCGGCTTTGGCCGCACGGGCAAGATGTTCGCCTCGGAACACTCCGGGGTCTCCCCTGATCTTTTGGCCGTGGCAAAAGGGATCACCGGCGGGTATCTGCCGCTCGCAGCCACGCTGGTCCGGGACGAGATATATGAGGCCTTTCTGGGAAAATATGAAGAAAATAAAGCCTTCTTCCACGGCCATACCTATACGGCCAATCCCCTCGCCTGCGAGGTGGCAAGAGAGAATATCAGGCTCCTGAAAGAGGATCATTTTCTGGACCAGGTCGCGGACCGGGCGTGTCTCCTCGCGGAAGGGTTGGGGCGGTTCCAGGAATTGACGAGCGTGGGGCAAATCAGACAGCGGGGACTCATGGCCGGCATCGAACTTGTGGCCGATAAAACAACGAAGGAAGAGATACCATCGAGAGACAAGGCCGGCATCAGGGTGATCCGGAAGGCCCGGGAGCTCGGGGCCATCCTGCGGCCCCTGGGGAACGCGATCGTTCTCATGCCGCCTCTGTCCATCAGCCGTCGGGAACTCAAAAAGCTCCTCGAAATCGCCTTCGCATCAATCCGCGCTTTTGAAAGGGGTGACGTATGAAGGGTATCTTCGTGACGGGCACCGACACCGGCGCCGGCAAGACCATCGTCGGCGTGGCCCTGGGGCTTTATCTGAAGCAAAAAGGCGTACCGGTCAAGGTCGTCAAGCCCTTCGAAACGGGCTGCCTCCGGCTGAAGGAACAATTGATCCCCCAGGACGGCGCCCTCTACCGGCTTCTCCTTCAAATCGAGGAACCCCTGGACAAGATCGTACCCTTCCGATACAGTCAGCCTCTGGCCCCTTATCAAACATCCCTGATTGATAAAAGGCCGCTCAACTATGGAAAGGCCCTGGCAGAGCTCCGGCATGATCTCGGCGGTGATTCGTTTCACCTCCTGGAAGGGGCAGGCGGCATCATGGTTCCCCTCGAGGAAAATATCTTTATTGTTGACCTGATTGCCGATCTTCAAGTCCCGGTCCTGGTGGTGGCGCCGAACCGGCTGGGGACAATTAATCATACCCTGTTGACTTTGGCGGCCCTGGCTGCCAGGGGAATAAAAAACGCGGGCGTGATCCTTAACGAACAGGACGCTTCGACCGACCAGGTTAAAATGATTAACAGGGAATACTTCCAAAACGTCCTTGGCGAGGGCTACCTCGGGGAATTTCCTTTCCTCCCCGGGGCGAGGAGGCTGGTGGAGGACATGCCGGGGTTCATCACGGAAGGGTCTGCGCCGGAAGAGGAGGAACTGGTGGCGCTCCGCGAGGAACTCGCCCGCAGCTTTGCCGAAATGATCAAGACCGACAGGCTCCTCTCGCTGTACAGGCAATGGATAAATGGGGTTCTCCCGAGCCCGGAACCGCAATGGTAAGAAGGAAAGGAGGGTCAGATGCGTAACAACAAAATCAAGACATCGCTACTTTTGTCAATCATGTTTTTTATCCTTTGGGGCTGCGGTGGACTATGGCAGCAATACGGAACATTCAGGCCGGACGACAGGGTAACCAAAGAGTTTCAGCGATTTCAGATCAATCAGGACTATAATTACTACGTTACCGGCTCCTACCAGTACCCCGGTGCTATCCTTGGGCTGGACAAGCGATATACCCTGGAGGATGATCTGTGGCAGAAACTGGATGTATCACCGGTTGTCTTCAAGGAGATGATTTCCTCCATGCAGACCAGGGCGTCCCAGTTACCAAGGTATCAGACTGTCTTTGGCTTTGCCATTCTCGATAATACGGGCCGCCAGATCGGGGTGTGGTATTCCCTGCTCTCCGCCGCCACGGCGGTAGAGGTGAAGGGCAACCGGGTCATGATTCTCACGCCGCGTCTTGACACCTACGAGAGATATGAAGGGGAGAAATCCTGACGCAAGGTTAACCGGTGTCCCCTCGATCCTGGCAAACTCCATCCGGTTGGAAGGCCACAGCTTCAAGTCGTGGCCTCCTTGAATGAATCCGGACGCGACCAATGCCCGGGGTCCCTCCTGGATTCAAGAAATGACGAATCATTACCGCTTCGTCAATATTCACTTGCAATCAGGCGGATTTTTCTATACTGCTGGCAAAAAAATGGAGAGTCCATGAAGGCGCTGGTTACATATTACTCTAAAACAGGAAACACGGAAAAGCTGGCCCGGACAATTTACGAGACCATCGATGTGGACAAGGAAATAAAGCCCCTCAGCGAGGTCGCCGAAGGCGGTCATTATGATATAATCTTCATCGGCTTTCCGGTACAGGCCCATTCCGTGCCGGTGGCGGCCCAGGGCATACTTAACAGGCTCCCCGCCGGGCAGAATATCGCCCTCTTCTCGACCCATGGCTCGCTGCGCGGCGGTCACCTGCCTGAGCAGGCCTTTCAGCACGCCTTCGGGTTGGCGGCAAGGGCGCGGGTACTGGGACATTTCGGCTCCCGCGGTCAGGTGGAAGACAGGCTGCTGGATGCCCTGATGCAGAAAACGGAACACGCGGCCTGGGTTGAAGAAGCCAGGGGCGCCCAGGGACATCCGAATGACTCAGACCTGACCGACGCCCGGGATTTTGCCCGGTCGATAATGACCAGGCTATACTCCATCAGTTCCGCGAAGGAAGAGCCATCTGCCTGATTCCGTCCCCGTTATCCGGTGGAAGAGAAAAAAGGAAACCATTACATGACGCGGCCCGACTCGCAGGATCGCTACCTTTACGATACCTTTCATATGGGCCGCTCCTGTATGGACCTCTACAGCAACGAGGTGGGGGCCGAGTTCATCCATATAAAGAGCTTTGCCGCCTACGTAGGCGGTTCTCCCACCAACATGAGCGTCGGCTGCCGTCGGCTGGGCCTGAAGTCGGCCCTCCTGACCGCCTTCGGCGCGGACCCCGTGGGGGATTTCGTAGCCCATTTTCTTGATACAGAGGGTGTGGACACCCGTTTCTCTCCGCGGAAACCCGATCGCAATACCAGCGTTGTCATCCTTGGCATCAAGCCCCCCGATAAATTTCCGCTGGTCTTTTACCGGGATAACTGCGCCGATATGGCCATTTCCATTGATGATGTTCTGGCCGCGCCGATCACCAAGAGCCGGGTGTTCCAGTTCGCCGGCACCAATCTAACTCACGAACCGAGCCGGAGCGCCACCCTCGTCGCGGCCGAACTGGCCAGAAGGGCCGGGACTACGGTCGTCATGGACCTGGATTTCCGTCCCGGCCTGTGGCACGACCCCCTGGCCTACGGCGCCGCGATCCGCTACGCCCTGCTCAAGCGCCCCCGGGTAATCATGATCATGGTCAAGGCGGGGGCGCCTGTCGATGAGGTTATCGCCCAGTTGAAACCCCAGCTGTCGCCGGGAGATATGATCATCGATGGAGGGAATTCCCGCTTTCCCGATACGGAGCGCCGCTTTCGCGAACTGGAATCCTCGGGAATCCACTACCTGGGGGTCGGCGTCTCAGGGGGTGAAGAAGGGGCCCTCCGGGGTCCCAGCATCATGCCCGGGGGGACGAGGAAGGCCTATACCCTGATTGAACCGCTCTTCCGGGCCATCGCGGCCAAGGTCGAAGGCGACCCCTGCGTTGCCTGGATCGGTCCGCGCGGGGCCGGTCACTTCGTCAAGATGGTACACAACGCCATCGAGTACGGCGACATGCAGCTCATCGCCGAAGCTTACGACCTCCTCCATCGCGGCATGGGACTTTCCGCCCGGGAATTGCACGAGGTCTTCAGCAAATGGAACGAAGGCCCCCTCGCCTCCTATTTGATCGAAATCACGGCGAAGATTTTTACCGTGAAGGATGAGGAAACAAATGAACCCCTGGTGGAGATGATCCTGGACCAGGCCGAGCAGAAGGGCACTGGGCGCTGGACCGTCCAGACCGCCCTGGACCTCGGGATGCCCATTCCCACCATCAGCGCGGCCATCGACGCCCGGGTTATTTCCTCGTATAAAATTGAGCGCAATGAGGCCGCCCGGGTTTTCCCTCTGCCGGTGACACCCCTTAAGGGAGAGCGCAATGAACTGATCCGGACCGTGGGCGAGGCCCTCTACGCGGCGAAAATCTGCTCCTATGCTCAGGGGATGGCGCTGCTGCACCGGGCCAGCGAGGAATATGATTATGCCCTGGACTATGGTGAGATCGCCCGGATCTGGCGTGGTGGATGCATCATCCGGGCCCGGTTCCTCGACGATGTCCGGGAGGCCTTCCGGGAAAGGCCGGACCTTGCCAATCTGCTGCTGGCGCCCTTCTTCCGGGAGGCCCTGTTAAAAGGGCAGCAGGCCCTGCGGGATATCGTCAGCCTGTCCGCCCTGGCGGGAATCCCCCTGCCCGGAATGAGCTCTTCGCTCGCCTACTTCGATTCCTATCGCAGCCCGCACCTGCCGGCCAATCTCACCCAGGCCCAGCGCGACTATTTCGGCGCCCATACCTACCGGCGGATAGACCGTGAAGGGGTGTTCCATACGAAGTGGCCCCTCTAGATTGCGGTGACGTAACCATCTTTGCGGGACCTGCTCCCTCCCCTTCAAGGGGAGGGTCGGGGTGGGGATGGGGTCAAATGACCGCGCCACTACAACCCCATCCCCCTCCTAACCTCCCCCTTGAAGGGGGAGGAATTAAGCAGTGCCACTCCCAAGGCCCCCCTTGAAGGGGCAATCCGAAATCCGAAATCCGCAATCACAAGAGCGCTTCGCGAACTTTCCCGGCCATGGCCTCCAGGGAAAAGGGCTTCTGCAGGAAGTGTACGCCTTCGTTGAGGACGCCGCGATGGGCGATGACGTTGGCCGTATAGCCGGACATGTACAGGCATTTGAGCCCCGGCCGCAGGGTGACGAGCCGGCGCCAAAGGTCCCGGCCGCTCATCTCCGGCATCACCACATCGGTGAGCAGCAAATGAATCTCGCCCTGGGATTCCTCCGCCAGCCTGAGCGCCTGGAGGGGACTGCCGGCGGCCAGCACCTGGTAGCCCAGATGGGTGAGCATTATCTGGCCGATTTCGAGCAACGCCTCCTCATCCTCCACCAAGAGCACCGTCTCCGTGCCGGTCGGCGCCTCGGCGGCGCCTTTCGGCGCTTCAAGCGTCACCGACTCCGACCTGTGTCGGGGAAGATAGATTTTAAAGGTGCTCCCTTTGGACGGTTCGCTGTAAACATTGATAAAGCCCTCATTCTGCTTCACAATGCCGTACACCGTGGCCAGACCGAGGCCCGTACCCTCGCCCACCGGCTTGGTCGTGAAGAAGGGCTCGAAGAGGTGCGCCATTATATCCTTGTCCATGCCGCAGCCGTCGTCGCTCACCGCCAGGAGGACATACTGCCCCGGGATATATCCGGCATGATTACGGCAGTAGGCTTCATCAAACTCCACCTGCCCCGTCTCGATGGTAATCTTGCCCACCCCCGAGATGGCGTCGCGGGCATTCACCGTAAGGTTGGCCAGGATCTGATCCAGCTGGGCGGGGTCCATGTTCACCAGCCACAGCTTGGCCACGGGCTGCCAGAGCAAATCGATGTCCTCGCCGATGAGCCGCCGGAGCATCCGGAGCATCCCCGCCAGCGTGTCGTTGAGGTCCAGCGCCCGCGGGGCGATGGTCTGCCGGCGGGCGAAGGCGAGCAGCTGCCGGACCAGGTCCGCCGAACGCTGGCCGGCCTTCATTATCTCCTGGATATTGGCCTGGAGAGGATTGGAGGGATCGAGCTTCATGAGCGCCAGTCCCGCGTAACCGATGATGACATTGAGCATGTTGTTGAAGTCGTGAGCCACCCCGCCGGCCAGCCTTCCCACCGCCTCCATCTTCTGGGCCTGGTGGAGCTGGACCTCCAGTTTCTCACGAGCGGCCTCTGCCTGTTTGCGATCCGTAATATCCCGGATGGATTCGATGGCGCCCAGGACCTGTCCCTCGGGGCCGTAAAGTGTCGAGGCGGTGTTCCAGAGCCAGACGGGACCCCGGCCCTGGAAATCGGCAAGGTAGGTCTCGGATACGAGCCGCCGGTCTTCCTGCCCGAAGGATGCATAGCCGCGGGCAATTTCCTCATCGGGGGCAAGGGTCAGGTCAATCATGATCGGGCGTGGTTTGCCGTAAAAGGGCCGGGCATAGGCGTAATCTCCCCTGCCCAGCATGTCGGCGGCCTTGACGCCGGTTAAATCTTCAATCGCGCGATTCCACGCGGTGACCCGGCCCTGTACGTCAATGGCAAAGGTGGCATCTGGCAGGAATTCGAAGGTCTGGGAGAGCCAACGCTCGCTTGCCCGTAACGCCTCCTCGGCCCGCTTGCGGTCCGTGATGTCCGTGATGAAGCCCTCCAGCGCCTCGACCTCCCCTTTGGCGTCCAGGGTGGCGCAACCCCGCTCCCAGACCCACTGCTCCCTACCGTCGGCGTCCCGGATGCGATACTCCAGGGTGAAGGCCCCAGACCCGGCGAGGGCCTGCTGTATCTCTTCCCATACCCGTTCCCGGTCTTCGGGATGAATCAGCTCGGCGTAGGCAATGCGCGCACTATCGACCAGATCCGCCGGCCGATACCCCGTCAGGTCAAAGGCCCCTTCGGAGACAAACTCCATGGTCCAGTCGCGATCCAGGCGGCAGCGGTAGGCCATCCCCGGCAGGTTGGCCATCAAGGTGGACAATTTGCGCTCGCTCTCCCTAAGCGCCTTCTGGGCGGCGCGCTCTTCGGTCTGGTCGCGGAAGACGAGGACCACGCCAAGAATGGCGCCGTCATCATTGCGAATTGGCGCGGCGCTGTCGGCGATGGGACGTATGGTCCCATCCCGGGCAATGAGCATGGTGTGATTGGCCAGACCCACCACCAGTCCCTCGCGCAGGACCTGCTGCACGGGGTTTTCCACGGTGAGATTGGTCTCTTCATTGACGATTTGGAAAACATCTTCCAGGGGCTTGTCCCGGGCCTCGCCTTCGTCCCAGCCCGTGAGTTGCTCCGCCACGGAGTTCATCCGTCCGACCCGACCCTCTTTATCCGTGGTGATGACCCCGTCGCCGATGCTGTAGAGGGCGATGCGGAATTGCTCCCGGACCTCCCGCTCCTTTCGCTCGGACTGATAGAGGTTCCGGTAGAGGCCGGCCTGGCGCTGCCGGTAGGCAAAGGCAAGCAGGGCAGCGGCAAGCAGGATCGAGAGCAGGGCAAAGAAGGCAATGACCTTAGTGCGATAGCGCGCCTCGGCGAGGATCTCCGTCGCGTCCACCTTGGACACCAGAAACCAGGGCGAGCCGGCAATGGGCCTGAGGTCGGCCAGCACCTCTACGTCAAGGTAATCCCTGCCCTGGAACAGGCCTTCTTTCCCGAGGACCGCCTGTACTGCCGGCCGCTGGCTTTGCGAGAGGGGCTGCCGCAGGACCAGGGCGGTTTCGGCGCCCTGGCGCAGATCGGTGAGGAAAACCACCCCTTCTCCCTCCCGGCGGACCAGGTATGTTTCGGCGCTCCGGCTCGGCGTGGGCCAGGATTGGACCAATGGATACAGATAGTCTTTCGCCTCGCTGCGCAGGATCAAGAGGGCCCGCGGACGGCCTTGGGGGTCCCGGATCGCCGTTACGACGTCAAGGTGAACAACGCCCCGGGGACAACGGTAAAGGTCCGAGAGGATCGCTTCACGGCCGGCGAGGGCCGCCGCGATGGCCTGCCTTGTCGCCGGATCCAGCGGGTCGGGATAGTCCTTGGCGGCCAGCAAGGTGTTTCCGGCCGGATCGAGGAGGAGGACGTCGCTATACACATCCCCCCGCTGCATGCGCCTCAGGCGTTCCCGCAAGTCCGCCCGCAGGCCGGAGGCGCCGGGCTCGCGCAACAGCGCCGCCACCGCCTGTGTCAGAGCGGGGGCGCTCACATCCCTCGCCACGTCCGCCAGGCGTTCCTTCCGCCATTGCCGGATCTGCCCGGCCTTAAGCTCGCCGATCGCGGCGATTTCCTCGTATTTCTCCTGGCGGATGCGTTCCGTTTCGACGCGATAATACCAGTATCCCCCGGCCCCAACGACCAGGGCGATCAAAATAAAACCAGCCGCCCATCTCCAGCGGGCGGCAATGTAGGTGCGCAGGTCTCTAAAGGTCATTTGCCATTTCCTTTCCGCCATAAGTTCCTGAATATATTCATTAATATCCGGTGCGAAAGCTATTGTCCAAAGATCCCTCCCCTTGAAGGAGAGGGCTAGAACACGGCCTCCCTTCCCTTGAAGGGGAGGACCTAAAGCCCAAAGCTCCCTCCCCTCCAAGGGGAGGGTCGGGGTGGGGATGGGGTGTTCTTTTGTCGTTCCTGTACGCTAATCCAGATCTTTTCTATCCCCTTGA
>JAXMLI010000003.1:0-18945 GCA_034368785.1 Smithellaceae bacterium
TCAAGGGGAGGCCTACAGCCCCAGTCTCCCTCCCCTTCAAGGGGAGGGGCGGGGTGGGGATGGGGTAAAATGACCGCGCCCTAACTAAAACCCCATCCCCCTCCTAACCTCCCCCTTGAAGGGGGAGGAATCAGGCAGTGCCCTTCCTGAGCCCTCGCTCTGAAGGGGGAGGAATCTGGCAGTGCTTCTCCTGAGGCCCCGACGGGGAGGAACTTGGCTGTACCCCTCATGAGGTCTCCCTTCAAGGGGGGGAGGAACAACACCCGAACCAAAAAGTGAATTCAAGAATAAAGCAAAAAAACCGGATATTGCTTGAAACGAGTATCTTATTCTGCAAAACAATTCAATAACATTTGCCAGGCTGAATAGAATGTTAGAACTTACCCTTACCCTTTACCATCTCTTTCAGCGCCCTGATGAAGGTGTCCCCGGCATTGAGAGAAGGTACGCGCCGGAAGGAAAGACCCTTGGCCAGGGCATAGCGCCGATGGGTAATGTCGATATCGTAGAGGGTTTCTATATGGTCCGCGGTGAACCCGATCGGCACCTGGATCAGACTCCGGAAACCGGCGGCGGCGACGGCGTCTATCTGTTCTTCCACCGTAGGGGTTATCCAGGGCTCCGCTGCGTTAGGAGGGATGCTTTGCCAACCGAGGGACTGGTTTCTGATCCCCGCCTGGGCGGCCAGCCGTTCCACCGTTTCTTCGATCTGCCTTTGGTATGGCTCGTCTGAATGCTTAAGGGGCAGGCTGTGAGCCGAAAAGAGATAAAAAGCCCCTTCATCGAAGGCCTCGCTTTTTATCTTTTCCACCCAAGCCTGGAGGAAAAGGGGCTCGTTGTACCAGCTGTGTATGAATTCAACGGGCAGGGAACGTGATTTTTTTTCCATATGCGCCTGAGCGGCGTTTATATAATCCCCCGTGGTGACCCTCGCATAAAAAGGCGACAGGATGAGAATAATGATCCCGTTCACCTCCCCTTTCACCATATCTTCAATCGCATCTTCAATGAAGGGCCGGGAATGGCGGAAGGCGGGCAGACAGAGATAATCATCACCGAGGATTTCACCCAGCCTCTGCGCCTGTTGCCTGGTGATGTCCGGGAGGGGGGAGAATCCGCCAATCAGCCGGTATCTTTCGATCACCCCCTGCAGGGCCGGCGCGGGGAGTTCCCGTCCCAGGAAACGTTTTATAAAATCCGGGATCTCCTCGAGGCTGCTCGGTCCGCCGAGAGTAACCAGGATTATTCCCGTCCTCATTATCTCGCGCTCAGCTCGTGGACCAGATCGATAAGATATTTGAGATTGTCCGGCGGCGTCGTGGGCAGGATGCCGTGGCCAAGGTTGAAGATATGGCCGTTTCGGTTGCCCGCCCGAGCCAGGATGTCCTGGACCCTTGTTTTAATGTATTCCCGTGAACCGTAAAGCGCTACGGGATCGAGGTTTCCCTGGACGCCAGTCTCATGGTTCAGCATTGCCCAGGCCTCGTCGATATTGATCCGCCAGTCCAGTCCGATTACCTCACCGCCGGCCTCCCTGATCATCGGAAGCAGGTGTGACGCGCCGAAGGCAAAGTGTATGTGCGGGACCGACCTGTCCAGAGCTGCCATCAGCCTTCTCTGGTGCGGCAGGACGAACTCCCGGTAATCCGCGCTCGAGAGGCATCCGACCCAGCTGTCGAAAACCTGGACGGCCTGGACACCGGCCTGAATCTGATCGTTCAGATAGACAATGACCATATCGGTCAGCTTTTCCATAAGCAGATGCCACGTGCCGGGCTCCTGGTACATCATGGATTTCGTAAAGACGTAGTTTCTTGAGCCGCCCCCTTCGGTAACATAGCTCGCGAGGGTAAAGGGCGCGCCGGAAAAACCGATCAGCGGAACCAGGCCGTTAAGCTCGCGCTTCACGAGGGCAATGCTGTCCATCAGATAGGACATCTCCTCCCGGGGGCTTATTGCCCGCATCCTTTCCACGTCACCTCTGGTCCTGACCGTGTTGTTGATCCGCGGGCCGTCGTCCCTGGTGAACTCGAAGTCTATCCCCATATTTTCCAGGGGAAGCAGGATGTCGGCAAAGATGATCGCCGCATCGAGTTCAAAACGCCGCAGGGGTTGCAGGGTTATTTCCGCCGCCAGCTCCGGGTTCTTGCAGGTTTCGATAAAGCTGTAGCTGGCCCTGATCGCCCGATATTCCTCCAGGTATCGGCCCGCCTGCCTCATGATCCACACCGGGGTGCAGTCCACGCCCTCTTTCCTGCAGGCCCTTAGATATCGGTCGGCTCTTGCCATGGATATTGGTCTCCTTGTAATGAGGAAGATGTCTTATTGCCTTCAGCCTTTAGTATCGGTAATGGTCCGACTTGTAAGGCCCGTCCTGGGAAATTCCCAGATATTTTGCCTGTTCATCCGTGAGACTGGTCAGCTTTACCCCCAGGCGTCCCAGGTGAAGACGGGCCACCTCTTCGTCAAGTTTTTTGGGCAGGGTATAGACCCCCGGGGCCAGTTTTCCTTTGGCCAGTTCGAGCTGGGCCAGGCACTGATTGGTGAAACTGGTGCTCATCACAAAGCTCGGATGGCCCGTCGCGCAGCCCAGGTTCACCAGCCGTCCCTCGGCCAGAATGATAATGGATCGGCCGGATTTGAGGGTCCATTTATCCACCTGCGGTTTGATATTTTCCTGCGGGAACCCGCCCTGCAGGAGATAATCCATGGATATTTCGCTGTCGAAATGACCGATATTGCAGACAATTGCCTCATTCTTCATCATTTCCATGTGCCGTCCGGTGATCACGTCACAGCAGCCGGTGGCGGTAATGAATATATCTCCCTCCGGGGCCACCTCTTCCAGCGTTTTAACCTCATATCCTTCCATGGCCGCCTGGAGGGCGCAGATGGGATCAATCTCGGTGATGATCACGCGGGCGCCGAAGCCTCTCATGGACTGGGCCGTGCCCTTGCCTACGTCGCCATAGCCGCAGACTACCGCCACCTTGCCCGCAACCATGATATCCGTGGCCCTTTTAATCCCGTCCGCAAGGGATTCCCGGCAGCCGTACAGATTGTCGAATTTGGACTTCGTCACCGAATCATTGACATTGATGGCCGGTACCAGGAGTTCCCCGTTTTTGGCCATTTGGTAAAGGCGGTTGACCCCGGTGGTGGTCTCTTCCGAAATCCCCTTGAGCGCGTCTGTCACCCGGTGCCAGCGACGGTTATCCTTCTTCCGGGAATGTCGCAGCCGCTCGAGAATGATCGACATCTCCCGGTTGTCACAGGGCTGATCGAGGAGAGACTCATCCGCCTCAACCCTTCTCCCGAGATGGACAAACAACGTGGCGTCGCCGCCGTCGTCCACAATAAGGTCGGGACCCGTGCCGTCGGGCCAGGTGAGGGCCTGATCGGTACACCACCAGTATTCTTCCAGGCTCTCCCCCTTCCAGGCGAATACCGCGGCGCTTCGGGCCGCCGCAACGGCCGCGGCGGCGTGGTCCTGGGTGGAGAAGACGTTACAGGAGGCCCAGCGAAGATCGGCGCCCAGTTCCTTCAAGGTCTCGATGAGCATGGCCGTCTGGATTGTCATGTGCAGACTGCCCATGATCTTGAAACCCGCGAGGGGTTTCTCCACACCGTATTTTTTACGCAAGGCCATCAGGCCCGGCATCTCATTCTCGGCCAGGGCCATCTCTTTGCGGCCCCAATCGGCCGGGGACAAATCCGCCACCTTGTATTTAAGAGATCTGTCTATTTCAAGAAAACTCATGTTCACACTCTCCTTTTCAATGATCAACGATCAATTATCAATTATCAACGATTCATTGTTGACGACTTCGTAAAAAGTCCGGATGCTGCGTTGCGCTGCATCCCTCGTCACTGCGGGGTCCGGGGACACGTTCCGATCCCTTCGGGCGTCCGGAACATGTCCCCGCTGCCTCATTCCTCGTGATTTGCGCGCCTTGCCTGCGGCCTTTTTACGAAGCCGTCCCGAAGCAGGCGTTTTGATGACTTTTTACGAGTTCGTCATTGTTCATTGATCACTGATCATTGACTTCAGCCGCTCCGCCATATCTGTCCTTTCCCAGGCGTAATCGTCCAGGAAAAGGGTTCGCGGCAGCCGGCGATAGAGATCTCCCCGGAGGAGTCCGAACCGTTCAATCATCCCCCCGGGGGTCAGATCAAAGACCTTCCCGGTCAGCTCGGCCAGTTTCTCATCCGCCAGGACCCCGGTGCCGAAGGAATTGACGTAAATCGAAATCGGCCGGGCGATGCCGATCGCGTAGGCGAGCTGCACCGAGCATTTCGTGGCCAGGCCGGCCGCCACGATGTTCTTGGCCACATAGCGGGCGCCGAAAGAGGCGGAGCAATCCACCTTCTCGGGGCTCTTGTTTACCACCGCGCCACCGCCAAGTTGCGCCCCCGGATAGCCGCCGTAAAACTGAACCACCAGCTTTCTCCCGGTCACGCCGGAATCGGCGGCACTGCAGGAATTAATAGCCCGCCATTCACCGGTGGGGTTAAAAAGAAAAACCGTCTCGTCATCCATCCAGTCTCCCAGGCAATCCATCGCAAGCTTCTTCGCCTGAGGTTCAAGGAGATGCTCTTCCCCCTGTTTCACGTAACGATAATCGATGGCATTGGAAACCAGCACGGTGGCAACCCTCGACGGAACCCCATGTCCGTTATAATCCACGGTGACCTGTCCCTTGCCATCCGGCGCAAATGCCGGGTTCTCGCTTTTTTCGAGTGCCCTCATCAACCGGTTCACCAAAACGTAGGTGAGCGGGAGCATCTCCGGTGTTTCGTTACAGGCAAAACCATAAATAATCCCCTGGTCGCCGGCGCCTATCTCTTTATATTTTCCCAGTTCCGCCCGGCTCCCAATGTTAATGTCCGGCGACTGGGGAATGATGGCGTTTATTACCCCCATGGAATTCCCGTTCAGTCCGACGCTACAGTCACTATAACCAAGGCCGAGAACGGTTTCGCGAACACACCGGTCAATATCCACGTATACCCGGGTGGAAACCTCCCCGCCCACCACGCAGAGGCCCTTCCCCAGGAATACCTCCAGCCCGCAGTGGGGCATGTTGTCCAGCGTCAGGCCCAGTTCCCTCTCCCCCTCCATGATTTCGGCAATGATATTGGCCGCGATCGAGTCCGCCACCATATCGGGATGCCCCATTTTTACACTCTCTGCTGTTATCTGCATTTTAACTCTCCCTTGTTATTATCGTTCGTCAATCACGACGACTTCGTAAAAAGTCGGAAAACCTCACATTTTGTCATTCCCGCGAAGGCGAGAATGACGGTTTGGGTGCTTTTTACGAGTTCGTCAATCATGATTTTATCAATCGGTTACTACTTCCCAAAGCGGTTAAAATCCTTCCTGCCTCGGCTTTCCGGTGTCACGATTCCCACGGACATGATGAGCACAAAGGCCTCCTCGACGGTCATATCCATCGGGGTCACATCCTCTTCCGGTATCATAATAAGAAACCCGCTGGTCGGGTTCGGCGTGGTCGGGACAAAGACACTGACACATCTCTTGCCTGTTTTCATTTCCACCTCGCCGTTTTTCAGACCCGTAACGAAGCCGATGGAATATACGCCCTTACGGGGAAATTCCACGAGCGCCACTTGGCGAAAGGTGCGGCTTTTGTCACCGACCAGGCTGTTCACCACATGTTTCAATGCCTGGTAGACACTTCTGATCACCGGTATCCTGTCCAGAAGACCTTCACCAAATCCTACCAGCCGGTCGCCCAGATAACTCTTCGTTATCAGGCCGCAAATAAAAATAAGAATAAACGTGAAGATAATCCCCAGGCCCGGGATATGGACACCGAGCAAGTGCACCGGCTGGTATTTTTCCGGGATGATCAGAAAGAGGCCATCCATCAGATTAATCAGAAAAATGAAGATGTAGATGGTGAGACCGAGGGGAATGGTCACGGCCAGGCCGGTCAAAAAGATGCCCTTGATGCTGTTTTTCAATTCCTGCTCCTGTGTGTCTTAAAGGCATAGACTTGTAACAAAATGACTGATTGTTTTCAACTAATTTATATCTGGTGGGATCAGGTGATCAGGGCTTCGATAAAGGCAATCTTCGCTGCATCCGCTACAAGATCCGCGAGGTAATACACGTATTTGAGATCCGGTACCATGGTTAGTATTCCATGCTCTTTCATCAGCATTGCTTTTATTTCCGGCTGCTGTCGTATGCAGCATTTTACCAGATCACAGAGTTTATCCGAACCGGGAGTCGCGCATTCGATCACGGGAACGGCCTCCAGAATGCCGTCGTATTTTCAGCGCCTTTAGTATGTATAGGTAACCGCGGCTCCGAGAGACAACCTTTCTGCGTATTGTCCTTCAAGATTAAGACGGAAACCCCTGGCCAGGGGTGCTTCGATCCCGGCAAACCCGCCAACGACCGTCCTGTTTTTAATGGTCGTCTCCCCTGCCGCCAGCGCAATTCCCGGGATCCGTGTGGATGGAGATACCTTTGCTTCCGAGTAATAGAGGTAGGGGCCGGCATACATCTTCAGACCGGACAAAACGGTGGCTTGAAGGCCAACGCCGAAACGCACATCCCATAATTTCTTGACCGCGAGTTCAAGGGAAAAGGGCGCTCCGCTTTCGGTTCCCGAGGCGCTGTCGGTGAAGTCGTTAAAGTAATAGGTCCCCTGAACAAGGCCCCCCAGGCCGAATACCCTGTTGAAGGGGTAAAATAGCCTTGCCCCTAAAGTGCCGAAATATTTCCAGCTATTTTCAAAATCACTTTTGGAAACAGTAGTCGTAGCGGCCGTGGCGGCGAAGGCATCAATGATCTTTATATCCGTCACCCCGACTCGGGCATAGATTTCCCGGTTGTCGCCAGGTCCATAGCCCAATTCCGAATAAACCTGATTCTGTTTGACCAGATGTTCCCTACTGTCGTGATATTTATCCTCCTGGGACCAATAACCGATGCCGGTATATAATCCCCCCCCTTTTTTTGAAATGGGCTGGGGTGGCCCAAATGGTCCTCCCGCCTGGGCTATTCCCTGGATAAATAAAAATATGAAAACCGGGATCGCGATGACTTTAAGACTTTTCGTACGAACACCTCCCTCTTAAATCATTTTTTCGGCAATAAGGAATCATCTCCCAGTGGCAGGTGATTATCTCGCTTTTTTACCTTCTTGAACCGGTATTGGACGTAGGCGTCGCGAATCGCCACGTAGGGATCGATCGCGGCCTGTTTGAGGGACTCATAGTCTCCGATATTAAGCGAGGTGTCATTTACCTTGTCATAGGCTCTGGCGCCTGTCCCCGCATAGGAGGGGGTGAGATAGCTCACGGGATTAAGGAAGAAATCGGCGACCATTCCCGCCGTATCGCGAGGGCTCGAGGGACCAAAGATGGGCCAGTTAATGAAGAACCCATGTCCCAACCCATAGACGCCAAGGGTTTGACCAAAATCCTCATCATGCCTTGAAAGACTAATGTTCTTGCTCGAGGCCGGGTCCAATAGCCCGCCCACACCCCAGATGGTATTTACGGCGAAGCGGCCCAGCTCGGAAGCCGCCCCCTTGAAGTTCCCCTGGAGCAAAGAATTGACGAAACGGATCGGGAAGGTGAGGTTGGTAAAGAAATTGCTCACACCGACCCGGGCGGTCTCAGGGACAACCTTGCCATACCCTTGCGCTACCGGTTTAAGGAACCAGAAGTACAGCTTGTCATTGAAGTGAAACATGGCCCGGTTGAAGGGCTCCAGGGGGTCGGCTATTTCCAGCTTCTCCAGCGCACTGTTCTCGTCCGGAATCTCAATATCCCCGTAATCCTCGTCCGGAACATCGGCAAATTCATCGGCGGTCTTAGCTTCAGGTTTTACCTTGGACACCGGGGCCGGGGGCAAAAGAGGCGCCGGGTGGGAAATGGCGACAACCTGCCCGGGCTGCTGGTCGGCAACTGAGGGGGCAAGGGTTGCGGCCGGTTCAGGGCGATGGGCGCAGCCCGCCACAAGGACGAACAGGAGAACCAGAAATAAGAAATGTTTCATAATGCGGGCTGGCCTTTGTGGTCTTTCAGGTTGATACTCGAGAAAAGGTCGGTAAAGCCCCGGCGCCGTCCGGTTGTTTTTTTGCAACACACTTAAATCCCTTCGCAACGAGGGAGTTGGCAGGGATTATGTTGTTTTACGGCCCCATTCACCCCATCCCCTCCCCGGCCCTCCCCTTGAAGGGGAGGGAGAAGGGCCCGAGTCGTCAATGTTCCTTCACCTTCTTCCGCAGCGTCTCCAGCAACTGTTCGGGGGTATTTTTTGCCAGGATCTCGTTGAACTGGGTGCGATAATTCAGCACCAGGCTCACGTTCTCCACCACGATGTCATAGACCTTCCAGGTGCCGTCCTTGAGGATCAGGCGATAGGTAATAGGAATCTCCTTGGAGGAGGTGACGATTCTCGTCAGGATCTCGGCCTGTGATTCCGTGAGCATGTTTTCCCGGTCATAAATAATCTTCTCATCCTTATAGTCCAGGATTTTATCTATGTACGCCTTCTCCAGAATCTGCCGGAAAAGCAGCACGAACTCCTGACGTTGAGCCACATTCAGGCTGTTCCAGTTCCTGGTCAGGGTGCGCTTGGAAAGTTCCACGCCATCGAACATGCGGTCATAGAGAGACCGCAGCCTCTCCTTCTTAACCTCTTTGGCCAGGTCGCCCTTGAGCTTCGGATCGCGCAAAACCTCCAGCACCTTGTTGACATTGGCCTGGGTCTGGTCCAACGGCGGACCGGCCAGGACCGGGAGAGAGAATAGCAGGAGTAATAGGATGCCAAATCCCGTAATTCCTCTTTTCATGTTTCACCTCTTGGTTATTTCTTCACGTCGCCGAAGGCGTACTTGCTGATGAGATCCGCGATGTCCACCGCCTTTTGCGTTTCGATAATGGTTCCGCCAGATTTAAGGCGCTCTCCCGCGCCGCCGGGGTCGATGCTGAGATACATATCGCCAATCAGACCCTCGGTTCTGATCGAGGCCATCGCGTCGTCATAAATCACGATATTCTCGTGAACGCGAATCTCCACCAGGGCCTTGTGTTTTTCCTGATCGATGGTCAGTTTTTCCACCCGGCCAACCTTGATGCCCGTGATATAAACAGGGCTGCCGGCCCGGAGACCTGTCACGGACGTGAACCGGGCGAAGAGGGGATAGGATTTGTCGCCCAGCAGGGAAACATCACCCAGCTTCACCGTCATATAACCGATAATGAGAAGTCCGAAAACAAGGAAAATACCGACTATTGTTTCCATGGTGTATTTCTGCATCCGCCTACCCCCTCAAGTCGCACCGATGTCGGGCAATTTCTTTTTGCCCGGCCTTCGCCGCGGCAATAACATTATCAATAACTTCCGCGGGTTGGCCCTGGGCAATCCCCGCCAGAATGGAAAATTCCACACAGACCCCGGAAACACTCAGCTTGCTGCCCGCGGCCCAGAGATCCTGAATTCCTTCCTCTTTAAAATCATCGGCAAAGGCCGTCATGATGCTCTCCGCTTCGGTCTGATCGGTATAGGGCAGGAGCGTGATAAACTCATTGGCATAGCGACGGGAGGAAAATCCCCCGATGGCGCCAAAGTGTTTGTTGATGCAGGCGCCGAAGCTCTGGATGATTTCCTGTGCGGCGTCGTGACCCAACCCTGCCGTCATGGCCTCCAGACCCAGCAGGGTAAAAACCACCAGACAGTAGGTTTCCCCGTGTTTTCTCTGCGCCAATTGAATATGATGCATGACCTTGAACTGTCGCCGGGAATAAAGACCGGTCAATTCCCGCTGCAGCCCCTCCATACTATTGATGACCTCATCTTTAAAGGGATGGTCGAAATCTTCCAGCTCTTCCGGCGTACCCTGGAAAACGATCTCCCGTTCATAAAGGGCGAGAATGCGGTTGGAGATAAAGTACACATCCGGGATTTCATGGCTGACCAGGATCGCCGTAAAACCGAATTGTCTCTGATACTGGGCAATCATGCTCAAAATGGCATTTTTCCGGACCGGGTCCTGACCGGTCGTGGGTTCATCAAAGAGGACGATCCGGGGATCCGTGACCAGGGCCCGGGCCAGGGCGGTACGCTTCTGCATGCCGCCGGAGAGTTCCGAGGGGTAGCGCTGCGCCGCCTCCTGAAGTTCCATCTGTTCAATTCTGGTCATCACCCGTTTATCGATTTCGCCCTTGCCCAGATGCGTCGTTTCCCGCAGGGGAAGGGCGATATTTTCATAAACGGACAGGGAATCGAAGAGGGCATTGCCCTGGAACATGTAGCTGATCGGGGTCAGGCTGGCCGCCCGGTCCCGGTTTTTCATCTCGCTCAGGGGCCTGCCCTGGAAGAGAATGGTCCCTTCCTCTGGTTCGAGCAGTCCGATGATATGCTTGAGGAGAACGCTCTTGCCCGAGCCGCTCAGACCGATGATGGTGGTAATCTGTCCCTCATATATTTGCAGGTTAACATGGTCCAGGATTGTCTTGTCGCCGAAGCGTTTGGTGACCCCCCTGAATTCAATTAACGGTGTATCCATGTTCCGGTCCTCAGAGCAGAAGAAGGGAGGTTACCACGTAGTCCGACACTAAAATCAGGACACAGGAGACCACGACCGCCGTAGTGGTGGCGAGGCCGACCGCCCTGGCCCCGTGACTGTCGGTCCGCAGGTGGGCGAAATAGCCCTGGTAGCAACAGACGGTGGAGACGATGACGGCAAAGACCATGGCCTTGACGAAACCATCCGTTAAATCGTTAAGCTCGACGCTGGCCTGAACACGATAAACATAGGCGCTGGCGTTCGCGCCCATAATCATTACCCCGGAGACGTAACCGCCGATAATGCCGATGAGATCGAAGATGGCGGTCAGCAACGGAAAGCTGAGGATGGAGGCGGTGATTCTCGGGCTGATGAGGTAGCGGATCGGATCAATGCGCATCGTGTCCAGGGCGTCAATCTGCTCGGAGATACGAAGGATGCCGAGCTCGGCGGCAATGGCCGAGCCGGCCCGGGCCGCGATCATAATGGCCGTGAGGACCGGGCCCAGTTCCCTCACCAGACTCAGGGCCACCAGGGTGCCGAGCGCCCCTTCCGCTCCGACTTTCGACAGGGCATGATAGGATTGAAGGCCCAGGACCATGCCGGTAAAGAAGCCCACCAGGAGGATGATCATCGTGGACCTGGCCCCGATGTAGTAGATCTGCTGGACCACCTTGCCCAGTTGTCGCGGTCGCAGCATATTCAGGATGGCTAAAAAAAAGAAAATCGCCGCGGCGCCCAGATTGCCGACCCAGCTTATCCCTGCCCGGCCGAAGGCGGCAAAGGGCCTGGCAATCAACCGGAAAAACGTCCTTCCCGCGTCGCCTGCTTCCAGGCATTGGCCATTTTGATTTTGTGCCATCGGATCAGCTCCTGCGATTTTTTTGTCACGTCGGGGAGCGCGGGCGTCCCGCCCGCGCTCCCAGGAACATCATCAGATCCGCGTCAACTGGCGGTACTTGATCCGGTGCGGCTGGCTCGCCGCGGCGCCCAGCCGGGCCTTCCGGTCTTCCTCGTATTCGGAGTAGTTTCCTTCGAACCAGATCGTCGCACTCTCTCCCTCGAAGGCCAGGATGTGGGTGGCGATCCGGTCCAGAAACCACCGGTCATGGCTGATGACGACGGCGCAGCCGCCGAAGTTTTCCAGGGCCTCCTCGAGAGCGCGCATGGTGTTCACGTCGAGGTCGTTGGTCGGTTCGTCCAGGAGCAAAACATTGGCCCCCTCCTTGAGCATCCGGGCCAGATGGACCCGATTGCGCTCGCCCCCGGAAATTCGGCTCACCTTCTTCTGCTGGTCCGACCCGGAAAAGTTGAAACGCGACACATAGGCCCGGGAATTAACCTCCCGGTTTCCGAGCAGGAGCAGATCACGACCCTCGGAGATGACCTCCCAGATCGTTTTATCGGGGTCGAGAACGTCCCGGCTCTGGTCCATGTAGGCCAGTTTGACGGAATCGGCGATCCGGATCGTTCCTGAATCGGGCTGTTCCTGACCGGTGATCATCCGAAAGAGGGTGGTCTTTCCCGCGCCATTTGGCCCGATGACCCCCACGATCCCGCCCGCCGGCAGGGTAAAAGACATCCCGTCCATGAGAAGCCGGTCGCCATAGGCCTTGCTCACCCCCTGGGTCTCGATGACCAGTTTCCCCAGGCGGGGTCCCGGGGGAATATAGATCTCCAGCTCCTGGACACGGCTTTCCGCCTCCCGGGAGAGAAGGTCTTCGTAGGAGCTGATCCTCGCCTTTGATTTCGCGTGGCGGCCTTTGGGGGACATCCTGATCCACTCCAGCTCCCGCTGGAGGGTCTTTTGCCGCTCTGTTTCCGTTTTTTCTTCCTGGCGCAGGCGGTTTCCCTTCTGCTCCAGCCAGGAGGAGTAATTCCCCTTCCAGGGGATCCCCTGGCCGCGGTCCAGTTCAAGGATCCAGCCGGCCACGTTGTCGAGGAAATACCGGTCGTGGGTCACGGCGATGATTGTGCCCGCATAGCGTTGCAGGTGGTGTTCCAGCCAGGCGACTGATTCGGCATCGAGATGGTTGGTGGGCTCGTCCAGGAGCAGGATATCCGGTTTTTGAAGGAGGAGGCGGCAGAGGGCGACCCGCCTTCGCTCGCCCCCGGAAAGGACCTTCACCGGGGTCTCTCCGGGCGGGCAGCGCAAGGCGTCCATGGCCATCTCGAGGCGGGAATCCAAATCCCAGGCATCGAGCGCGTCCAGTTTCTCCTGCACGGCGGCCTGGCGGTCGATGAGCCTGTTCATCTCCTCATCGGTCATGGGCAGCGCGAACTTCTCGTTAATCTGGTTGAATTCGTCAAGAAGATCGACGGTTTCCTGGACCCCCTGCTCCACGATCTCCCGGACCGTTTTCGTCTCGTCCAGTTTCGGCTCCTGCTCGAGAAAACCGACAGTATAGCCGGGAGAAAGAATCGTCTTGCCGACAAAGTCGTTATCGACCCCGGCCAGGATCCGGAGCAGCGAACTCTTTCCCGAGCCGTTCAGACCCAGGACGCCGATCTTCGCCCCATAGAAGTAGGAAAGGTAGATATCCTTCAGGACCGGTTTCTTTTCATAGAACTTGTTCACCCCGATCATGGAGTAGATCACCTTGTTTGGATCATTGGTCATGACATTGCTCCTTTTGTGGTAAGCGTGGTCTTATATCAGCAAATTAGACGGGAGGGAAGCGTTTCCGCGCGAATAATCCGTTTTCCCGTATTTACGCTTGACGACTGCACTGTAACCCAATACAGACGCGCCATAGAGGGGGAAATTAAGTATGCGGAGGATTCATCCGGCCGTGAACAATGACAGGCCGTCATTATACCGATGGGCGTCAGCCCTCGCGCTTATTACGATCTTCTATAACCTTGCCGAAGGGGGTATTTCGGTCTTCCTGGGCCTCGAGGACGAGACGATGGCCCTTTTTGGCTTCGGCCTGGATTCCTTTGTGGAGGTGATCTCCGGTGTCGGCATCTGGCATATGGTGAGGCGTTTGCGTCAGAATAATAGCGCCTGTCCGGACACCTTCGAGCAGCAGGCGCTCCGGATCACCGGATCGGCCTTTTATCTTCTGACTGCAGGCCTCACCCTCGGAGCAACAATTAACCTCATCCAGGGTCACCAGCCCGAGACAACGTTTTGGGGGATTGTCATCGCCCTTATCTCGATCTGCACGATGTGGCTCCTGATCCGCTACAAACTCAAGGTTGGCAGAGAACTCGCCTCGCCCGCCATCATCGCCGACGCTAACTGCACCAGGACCTGTCTCTATCTTTCACTAGTCCTTCTCATCTCAAGCGCCGGTTATGAACTGACAGGCTTCGGCGGTCTCGATTCAGGGGGAGCGCTGGCAATCGCATGGTTCTCCTTCCGGGAAGGCAGGGAGGCGTTCGAAAAGGCCCGCGGAGATCTCTCCTGCTCCTGCGTCGGCGGCGATTGATCTTTGAAGATTTTTTATACGTAATTCTGTGACATTAAAAAATTTTCTTAACATAGCGCGGGAAATTTACAAACACATGATATAACTCTGGTAAAATGTGGAGTACTTATATTGATGGTACGGTCGCGCTGCGCGCGACGGCAACGGCGGAGCCAAGAAAGGAGTACCATGAGCATAGATTTTCCGAAGAAGGATGGCTTCTTTGATTTCGAGGGAAAAGAACGGGAATTTGAATACTTAATCCATGAAACTGGCACTGGGTTTATGGTTAGGGCTAAAGAAACAAAGGAGATAGGATACGAATTCCATGCATTTTCAGAAACCAATCCATTCAATGCCCTTGGGGAACTCAGACAAAAAATAAGGAAAAGGCTATCAACAAGGTATTTACAAAAAGAAAAGAGCGGGCATTATCTTTATCATGACGAGGCCAAGGGGCAAATTGGCTATGGGGGGGTAATAATAGACGGTGCTTTCATTCCATTCGAGCAACTTAATGAAATGATTCAAACGTATGAAGGTTTCTACATAGAAATTAAAATCAAAAGCCTAGATGAGGAGTAAAATGGCCAGCAAGAACAATCCAGCCGATCACTGCGCTCCGGCTGATTTTTACGTTCGCTATCAAAAAAGAAAATGTTTGCTGTTGTGACGTTTTAGCGCTATAGCTGTATAACGTCAAAGGAGGTGATATTGTGGGAACGGCGACAATGCGCGCAACAGTGTATTTAGATCCGGAATTGCACAAAGCATTACGGTTGAAAGCGGTAGAGACCACGCAGTCAATCTCGAAACTCGTGAATGATGCCATCAAAGAATCCCTCTCCGAAGACGCCGAAGATATTGCAGCCTTCGAGGAAAGAGCCAAAGAGCCTTTGATTAGCTATGACGCGATGATCAAGAGGCTGAAAAAAGATGGCCGAATATAAAATCTATTTTAAGGAATCCGTTGAAAAGGATTTGCGTACCATACCAAAGAAAGCTCTACCGAATATCATCCTTCGCATTCAGGCTCTCGCAAGCGACCCGAGGCCGCCGTGCCACGAAAAACTTACAGGACAAGAAAGATATCGCCTCCGCCAAGGTCATTACAGAATAATCTATTCTATTCAAGAGAGGCAATTGCAAAACTCCTGCGGACGCGACGGAGCGCGTCCCTCCAGTCTCCAAAACATGCCGTTTTCCACGCCTTTTGGAGGGCCACGCTCCGTCGTGGCCGTCTTTACCGTGAGTTTTGCAATTACCTCAAGATAAAGAATTTACAGTCTGGGTAGTAAAGATAGGACATCGAAAAGATATTTACCGATGAAGAGAACAAGGCAATCCAGCGGACTCGCTACGCTCACCGCTGATTTTTACATTAGGAGGGCTAGCCATAATCGGGAAAGCGAGGCAGAATGACTAAGAAGAACCTGGCGTTGATGATGGAATGGCTTCGGCCGGCAGGCATAGGACTTGCCATTTTTTTCGCCTATTATTTCGGCAAAGACGCGATATCACGATTTCATATTATGGGGCCATTCGTGGTAATGTCCATGTCCGGCACCGTGGCCTTTGAATCTCTGATATTGGGCGAAGTCGCCTCTGAAAAAATTGGCTATAAACCCAATCGCGCATATCAGATTCAATCGGGTCTTGCCAATGCGGCCACCGCTGTCACGGCCCTGCTTGTTTATACGCTGGATTGGGGGCGATACGCGGAAGCTACAATAGTCACCGTGATGTTGCTGTTCTTTACTTTCTCGGCTGCAAATCATGCCGCCACAGCCATCATGGAACGGAACATGAAGCCTGTCAATTTATTGCGTCCGGTTATGGCGCTGTTATTGATTGGCTTTCTGCTCCCCCACATGATCTATGCGCTGAATCAATAACGCTTTGTACAGTGCGGAATTAAGTGTTTAGTTCCCGGAACACATATTAATTGCTCCATCAAACAACATCATTTAAAGGGGAAAAAATATGGATAAGGCCGCATGTTTCAAGCTCAGCTATGGACTATATCTCGTGACCGCGGGCCAGGAGGGCAAGGCCAACGGGCAGATCGCCAATACGGTCTTTCAGGTAACCTCCCAGCCTGCGCAGATCGCGGTCGCCATCAACAAGGATAATTACACTCACCAATTCATCCGGGAAGGCGGCAAGTTTGCCGTCACGGTGCTGGCCCAGTCCACGCCGATGACCTTTATCGGTCATTTCGGATTCAAGTGCGGCCGGGACTTTGACAAATTCCAGGGCATCAATTTCAAGACGGATCAAACGGGCGTACCTATTGTCCTGGATCACGGCATCGCCTACCTCGAGGCCGAAGTGAGAGGGGAGATGGATTGCGGCACCCACACCATCTTTCTGGGTGAGATGAAGGGCGGGGAAATCCTAAGCGACGAGGAGCCCATGACCTACGCCTATTACCACCAGGTGAAGGGCGGCAAGTCCCCCAAGAACGCCCCGACTTATGCGGGGAAATCATAGGCCAGGTGTCCTATCATAATAGGTCAGGCGTCCCGCCTGACCTATTATGTTACTTCAGCCTTCAGCCTATGCACCTGATTCCTTAATCCAGCCAGTAGCGGTCGCCCAGCTTCCAGAGTCGCAGGGAGTTGCTGACCACCGAAACGGAACTCATCGCCATCGCGAGGGCGGCGAATTCCGGGGTGAGGAGCAAGCCGAAGAAGGGATAGAGCGCCCCCGCCGCGACCGGTATCCCGATAATATTGTAGATGGAGGCGAAGAACAGGTTCTGGTAGATGGCCTTCATGGTGCGCCGGGAAAGCGAGATGGACCCGGCCACGGCCCGGAGGTCCTCCGTCATCAGGGTGATGCCGCTCGCCTCGATGGCCACGTCCGTACCGGCGCCAATCGCGATGCCGATATCGGCCCTGGCCAGGGCCGGCGCGTCGTTGATCCCGTCCCCCACCATGGCCACCACTTCCCCCCGCTCCTGAAGCTGCCGGATGACCTTTTCCTTATCGGCCGGAAGGACCTCCGCCATCACCTCCTCTATCCCCAGCCTGCCGGCCATGGCGGTAGCGGTGGCCTGATTGTCGCCGGTGATCATCAGCAGTTTCAGCCCCATCACTTTTAACCGCTTGATCGCTTCGAGAGCGGAATCCTTCTCCCGATCGGAAAGGGCAAAGAGCCCCAGGGCGCCTTCCTTCCCGGCGACAAAGACGCAGGTTTTAGCCTCCATGGCAAGACGCGCCGCCGCCGCCTCCAGGCCATTCAGGGCCACGCCTTCCCGCTTGAGGAAAGACATGTTCCCTACGAGGTACTGCTCTCCGTTGATTTGCGCCCTGGCGCCCCGTCCGGAGATCGCCTCAAATCCCTCCACCTCCCCGGGGCGGACCCCTCTGGCCCGTCCATATTCCATAATCGCCGCCGCCAGGGGATGTTCAGAGCGGGCCTCCACGGAAAGGGCTGCGGTGAGCAGACGATTCTCGTCAACACCGGGGGCGCAGACCAGGTCGGTCACCTCGGGCCGTCCTCTCGTCAGGGTGCCCGTCTTGTCGAAGACCACGTAGGTCAGCTGATGGGCCTTCTCGAGTATCTCCCCTCCTCTGATCAAGATCCCCCGCTTGGCCCCCACCCCGGTTCCCACCATGATGGCCGTCGGGGTGGCAAGTCCCAAGGCGCAGGGGCAGGCGATAACCAGGACGGAAACGAAATTGAGGAGCGCCCGGCTGAAATTGGCCTCTGCCGGGACATAATACCAGATCAAAAAGGTGATGATGGCAATCAGGAAGACCACCGGCACGAAAACAGACGCCAGCCGGTCCGCGAGCCGCTGGATTGGCGCCTTGGAGCCCTGGGCGGCCTCCACCAGCCGGATAATCTCCGCAAGGGTCGTAGCGGCCCCCACCTTGGCGGCCCGAAAGTTGAAACTGCCAGTCTTGTTAATCGTCCCGGCAAAGACCCCCGCCCCCTTTTCCTTGGTCACGGGAATCGCCTCGCCGGTGAGCATGGATTCATCCACCAGCGAAGACCCGGAAACGACCTCGCCGTCCGCGGCAATCTTCTCGCCGGGCCTGACTACGACTACATCCCCTGTGACAAGTTCATCGAGCGGAATATCTTTTTCCTCCCCGTCCAGAAGGATGCGGGCGGTTTTGGGGCTTAATCCCACGAGGCGCTGGATCGCCAGGGACGTCTTCCCCTTCGCCCCGGCCTCCAGCAGCCTGCCCAGGAGAATCAGGGTAATAATGATCGCCGCGCCATCGAAATAGACATGGGCTTCCAGTTCAGCGGCGGCGAAGAATCGGGGGTAAAATGTGGCCAGGGCGGAGTAGATATAGGCCGAAAGGGCGCCTACGGCCACGAGGGTATTCATGTCCGTGGTCTTCCGGCGGGCCGCCTTCAGGGCGCCGCTGATGAACCGGTCTCCCACCCAGAAGACCACCGGGGTGGTGAGGAGAAACATGGCCCAGAGCATTGCCTCCCGCGGTATGGCCATGAGGAAGGAAAACCAGTGCTGCATGGTGCCGAAAAAGATAATCACGCTCAGGATTGCCCCGACCGCCACCTTCTTCTTGAGGTCCCGGATCTCTTCTTCCCGGGCCAGACTGGCGGGATCACCCTGTGCCAGATCGGGAACGCCCAGGTAACGGTAACCCTCCGCCTCGACAAGCTCCTTGAGGGCCTCCAGCCCCGCCCAGGATTCGTCATGGGTGATGGTCGCCCGGGAAGTGGCAAGGTTCACCGCCACATCGGTGACGCCGGAAAGCTCCCGCAGGGCGTTTTCCACGCGGCGCACACAGGCGGCGCAGGTCATCCCCCCGATGGCGACATGGATGACTTCAGAGGACTTCATAGCCGGCCCTCTTTATCGCCTCCTTGATTACCGACATATCCTGCGGCTTGTTCTCACGAAAAGAGGCTTCCCCCTTCGCCAGATCCACCTGCACCTCCTCGATGCCCTCCAGCGAGCCAAGGGCCTTGGTCACGGCCCGGACACAATG
>JAXMLI010000004.1:0-7527 GCA_034368785.1 Smithellaceae bacterium
TCGATAAAGACGCCCGGCAGCAGATGGGAATTGGTCTCGATGACGGCAAGTTTTTCTCTGCTGATGGTGGTTTCCAGTCTTATAGGAACGAACAGCGGTCCCTCCTGCAATTTTAAAATTCCCGGCGGGACATTAAGAGACTCTTCCCGGTAAATTCGCTGCAGCTCCTCTTTGATCTGCAGGTGGGATCTGGTGCGATTCGGGACATAGATCACATTGAAGGAGGGGGTGTTCTCCACGAGGACCTTTCCCCGTGAATCCATGATCAACCCCCTGGCCGGGGTGATCTTCCTCAATCTGATACTGTTTGTCTCCGATCTCAGGCGGAGTTCCTCCCCCTTGTAAAGCTGAAGATAAACGAGTCGCACGACCAGGAGTGTAAAGATCAGGGCGATCATAACCGCGGCATACCTGGTTCTCTGGCGGAGATGAAAGATATTGGCGGCGCTTAATCTACCCTTGCCGTTCATGGTTTAGTAAGACCTCGCTACGGCAAAAGAGGCGAAACAGTAACGGACTGATAACAGCGAGAATCACCCCTTGGGGAAAGTATGTGACCCAGATATCGTTCCACAGAACGACATCTGTGGCCAGGCTGCTATAAGCCAGCACGAGAACCCCTTTTATAATTGCGCAGGTGAAGACAAAAAGCATCAGGATCGCCGTAGCGTTTACGTTTATTTCCCGGGAGGCAAACAGGGAAAAGGCGAAGATCAGAACGTAAAGCAGCCCGTGCATTCCCGGCACCGCACCTACCAGGGTATCGTAAAAGAACCCGAGAAGGTAGCTTAAAATACCTCCACGAACAACATTCATCCTGAATCCGGCATAAATTACTAGAACCAGGGAAATTTCCAGATCAATGATGCCTGCTGCCATGGAATCAAGGAAGGACACTTGCAGTAAAATGAGGCCCAGGGCGTAAATGGCGAGCAAGGGATAAGCAATCACTTTTTAGACACCGCCAGGGGCATAAGCACCGTTACCTCCTCCAGCCGGGCGAGGTCCACAGCAGGCTTAACGGATATCTCCCTGAATAGATCGTTGCTATGGGAGCCCATACGGTTAATTCTGCCCAGGAGCAGACCCTTAGGGAAGGACACGCTCAGGCCTGAGGTAAAGACCGCGTCTCCTTCCTTTATCTCTTCGTTCTGCGGAATATATTTAAGGATACAGTCAGCGGAACTTGTGCCCTGTAGAATCCCGGGCAGTCTGTTCTCCTGTATTACCGCGTCAACCCGGCTGAGTCGGTCTGTTATTAACATGACCCTGGACAGATTCCAGGATGTTTCGGTAATTCGACCAACCAGACTGGCTTCTACCACTACGGGCATACCGGCCTTCATGCCATGCTCAGATCCCCGGTCAATAACGATATTTCGCGATACAGGCAATTTATCCCTGCTGATCACCCGGGCAGTGATTGCCGCGTAATTGGTCGGCACGTTCATGCCCAGGAGTTTATGCAATCGCCGGGTTTCCAACTGCATTTCTCTGTTTTGACCGGTAAGGCCGATCAACTGATCCTTGAGATGGACATTCTCTTTTCTCAAGCGCTGATTTTCATCTTCTCGTCCGACCAGGAGGACGTATCGGTTCCAGCTGTCTATCAGGGATGATAAAGACGATTTAACCAGGTACTCGGCAGGCAGCACTACCTCCCAGATCACCTTCCTCAGGTCGCTGGTTTCAAAGGGGCGAAAAATGCGGTAGAGGAAGATGCTCAGAGACAGCGATACCAAGGAAACGACAACGAGCAGCTTTAGTTTTTTCTTGGTTAAAAGCATCCGTCTAAGATTCTCCTGGTGACGGCATCGTAAGAAGCCTCTTCACGGTGCATTATTGACTTTCTTACGCCTGAACGGCAATCTCCCGCAAGATGTCCAACTGCTCCAGTGCCATGCCGGCGCCGATGGCCACGGTGTTGAGGGGGTTATCGGCGATGGTAATGGGCAATCCGGTTTCCTCCCTGATCAAGACATCCAGATTCCGGAGCAGGGCGCCGCCACCGGTCAGGACTATTCCCCGTTCAACTATATCGCCAGCAAGTTCGGGGGGGGCATTTTCCAGGGCATCCTTTATGGCATCAATGATGACACGAATCGGCTCGGCAATAGCCTCCCTTACCTCTTCCGAATGGATTTGGATTGTCTTGGGAATGCCGGAGATGATATCTCTCCCTTTGACAGCCATGGTGATCAGTTTCTCGTCCTTATAGGCACAGCCAATATTGGTCTTTATATTCTCTGCGGTTCTTTCCCCGATCAAAAGCCCGTATTTACGCTTCATATGCTGGGTGATTTCTTCATCAATTCTGTCACCGGCGCAACGGACGGACTTTGCGTAGACGATGCCGGCCAGGGATATTACTGCCACCTCTGTGGTGCCGCCGCCAATATCCACAATCATGGAGCTTGTGGCTTCCGCGATAGGCAAACCGGCGCCAATCGCCGCTGCCATTGGCTCCTCAATAAGATAAATCTCGCGGGCGCCGGCGGACTCCACGGTCTCCTTGACCGCCCGCCTTTCCACCTGGGTAATCCCCGAGGGTATGGATACTATGATCCGAGGCCGCACCAGTGAACGACGATTGTGGACTCGGAGGATGAAATTCCTGAGCATCGCCTCGGTAATATCAAAATCGGCAATCACCCCGTCCCTCATCGGCCGGATGGCCACGATATTGCCGGGGGTCCTTCCCAACATCTTTTTGGCCTCTGACCCCACCGCCAGGACCTTTTTAACCCCATTAATATCCTGATGCACGGCCACCACCGATGGTTCATTCAGTACGATTCCCTTCCCCCTTACGTAAACCAGGGTGTTGGCCGTACCCAGATCAATGGCCAGATCGTTGGAAAACTTTCCCAATATAAAATCTAAAAACACGATTTACCCCCCCCTAAAATCTTGCAGTGATTTCGCAATCGTTTCGTGCTAAAGGAGCCTCATATAAACCATTTTATGATTGTTAGCAATGTAATTTTTCTCGCTTTATGCCCGACAGGGCGCCTGTGAAAACAAAGGCAAGACGCACGGGAACAAAGAACAGGGAGGGCAGCCCTTGAAAACAGAGAAAATGGCAGAGGAGAAAAATATCCATCTTCCGATTTCCATGTTATTTATTTTTTGCAGTATTTTTCTCTTTAACCTTTCCTTGGCTGTTTCGTCTGTAAGGATAGAATCGGAACACTTTTCCCTGCCGGCGACGGTAAGGCAGGGGGAGCCCTTCTTCTTCCACCTGGCGTCTCCCCAGCCCCTGGCAGGAGCGGAAATCGAATGGTTGAATAGAAAGATCTGGACACCAGCCCATCGCGTGGGTGGGCAATGGCTCATCTTCGTCCTGCTCGGGGTTGGTCCGGAAAGGGAAGCGGGAACCTATCCACTGAGCGCGACAATTGCAACTGCCCGGGGAGAAATGCGCATCACAAGAAACCTCACTGTTATGTCCAAGACCTTTCCCCGGCAGCGTCTTTCCCTGCCGGCTGGAATGGTAACGCCCGGCGAGGCAGCCCTTGCCCGAATCAGACGGGAGGAAACCCAAATCAGGGAGGTGCTGCGTGGCGCGACCCCTCTCCATTACTGGTGGCCCGGCTTTATCAGGCCGGTCATGGGAGAGGTTTCGAGCGCCTTTGGCCTGAGAAGGGTCCTTAACGGGGAATCGCGCTCGCCCCATCGCGGCGTGGACTTCAGAGGGGCTAGCGGGACACCCGTGCGATCCTGGTCGGCCGGGATTGTCGCCCTGGCCGCAGAGCATTATTTCGGGGGGCGTTCTCTCTACATTGACCATGGTCTGGGCATTATCAGCTCCTATTTGCATCTTTCCGAAATTCTCGTGGAGCCGGGCCAGCTTGTAACACCGGGGCAGGCAATTGGACGGGTGGGAAACACGGGTCGTTCCACGGCGCCCCATCTGCATTTCGGACTTTCCGTCCTGGGGGAATGGGTAGATCCCCTGCCGCTCCTCGATGTACCGGAACCGTAACGTCAACATTTCATGCAGGAGAGCGAAATATGAGGATTTCCATAAAAGATACGGACCGTTGCGTAGGTTGCCAGAGTTGCATGTTTGCCTGCAACCGCAGACAAGGCGATGCGGGACTGGCGAAAAGCTGCCTCAGCGTTCATTCCGTAGGCGGCATGGAGAAGGGCTTTACCGTGGTGGTATGCCGGGCCTGCGATGACCCGCCCTGCGCCAAGGTGTGCCCCACCGACGCCTTGCGGCTTCGCAAGGGTGGCGGCGTAATCCTTGATTCGGATAAGTGCCTGGGTTGCGGTCACTGCCGGGAGGCCTGTCTCATCAAGTCCATATTCTGGGCCGATGAAATCAACAAGCCCCTGATCTGCATTCATTGCGGCACTTGCAGTAAATTCTGCCCCCACGGGGTGATCGCGATGGAAGACAAGGAGGTGAAAAAATGATCGCCGACGATTCATTAGCCAATGTACTCTACGTTGATCTTACAAAGAAACGTTTCAAGACGGTGCGCCGGGAAGACCTCTTCTCCCGGTATCTGGGCGGCGCCGGGGTCGCGGCGCAACTGCTTTTGGAGGAATGCCCGGAAGGTTGTGATCCCCTGAGTCCCGAAAGTCCTATTATCATGGCGGTGGGACCCCTCACGGCGATGTTTCCCCTGGCCTCGAAGACCGTGGCCATGTTCAAGTCCCCCCTGACGGGCAATCTCGGCGAAAGCCACTGCGGCGGGCGGAGCGCCATCGCGATCCGCTCGGCCGGTTATGGGGCGGTCGTCATCAAGGGGGCCAGCGCGACCCCGATTTACCTGGCCATCCATGGCAACAAGGTCATGTTCCGAGATGCTTCCTCCCTCTGGGGGATGGTGAGCAGTTTCACGGTGGGGCGCATCATCAGAGAAAATGAGCCCGGCGCCGGGGTCCGCACCATCATGAGGATCGGCGGGGCGGGAGAGAATCTGGTGGCCTACGCCTGTGTCACTACCGAGACCTACCGCCATTTCGGCCGTCTGGGCATGGGCGCCGTATTCGGCAGCAAGAAACTCAAGGCGGTGGTAATCTCCGGCAACCGTTCTGTTCCCGTTGCCGACGGTAAGGGGTTCCGGGAGGTATATGAAGGCATTTACCAGGCCGCCGTGACCTCCGCGGTGATGAAGAAGTATCATGACCTGGGAACGGCCGAAAACATCAATCCCCTCAATGAACTGGGGGGGCTTCCCACAAAAAATCTGACCGAAACCCGTCTGGAAAATGCCAAGGCCATCTCCGGCGAGGATCTGGCGGAACATTTTCTGGGCAGGAGGCTTGCCTGTTCCCATTGTCCCGTGGGCTGCATTCATATCGCCGCCCTCCGGGAACCGTATGTCGATGAGGCGTATTTCTACAAGACCTCCATGATTTCTTATGATTACGAGCCGATTTATTCCCTTGGTTCCATGCTTGGCATCGCCGATCCCAAGGGGCTCTTGAAGCTGATCGAATGGGTCGAGAAATGGGCCTTCGACGCCATGAGCGCCGGGGTCGTCCTGGCCTGGGCCACGGAAGCCCAGGAAAGGGGGCTCATCTCCGAAGAAGACTTAGGGTTGAAACTCTCGTGGGGGGATTACGAAACCTATATGGAGGCCCTGGAGAGAATCGTCAGACAGAAGAACGGGCTTTACCAGGCCCTGGCCAGGGGACTCGATTACACGATTGAAAAATACGGCGGGGCGGATTTCGCGCTCTCTTTCGGGGGCAACGAAATGCCCGGTTATCATACCGGTCCCGGCGCCCATCTGGGGGTGCTGATCGGGGCGCGCCACAGCCATCTGGATAACGGCGGCTACAGCTACGACCAGAAGGTCCTGCCGAAGCGGGCGCCGGAGCCGGCAGAGATGGCGGCAGAACTTCTCAAGGAGGAGCGGTGGCGCCAGATCCTCTCTTCGCTGGTGGTCTGCTTCTTTGCCCGGGGCATCTACACCCCGGAGGTCGTCCTGAAGGCCCTGTCCGTGGCCGGGTTCGAACTGACCGAAGAGGATCTGGACCGTTTGGGGAGGGAGATTCACCAGGTAAAATATCGGTTCAAGATGAGGGAAGGTTTTTCTTTTGAAAAGCTCCGGATTCCCAGGAGAATCCTGGAGACACCCGGGCCATTCGGCATGGTGGAAGAGGATTTTCTGAGAAAGGCGATTGACGCGGCGAAGGGGGAGATTTTCCCCGACCAGGCGGCCAGGTAGATAAGGGGCGGATTCACCAGTTTGCGCGTTACAAACAACGGTGAAAAAAATCACTTGACATGGGGGAGGTGGTTCTGATACCCGCGTTGTCACACATTAAATAAGACTAACTCGTAAAAAGTCGCAAAAGCCTTGAATTTGGGACGGCTTCGTACGTAAAAAGGCCCCCCGCCTCCGCGGGGGAGGGATGCAGTGCAACGCAGCATCCGGACTTTTTACGAAGTCGTCAAATAAGATGGGCAAGCGGTTCAGCTGGCCCATTGCGCGCTTACTTGGAAGGCGATCGTATGGCGACCCGCCATATTGAAAGTAGTCTAAAGCAGTCCCTTTTAAACCTTAATCATTTCGTGTAAGGAGGGCTTGGCGTGTATGGGAATAACTAGACGGAAATTCTTGCAATGTTCTGGGCTTACCGCAGGCTCCATTCTTTTGCCTACCGGTATGGCCGCATCCTCGGAGAAGGTAAAATCTTTCCCTTTGCATAAACCGATCAAGGAAACGGCCACCATCTGTCCTTACTGTTCCTGCGGCTGCGGATTGCTCATTGCCACGGGTCCGGACGGACACATCATCAATTCCGAGGGCGATCCCGACAATCCCATCAACCGCGGGGCGCTCGATCCGAAATCCGTCTCCGTGCGACAGCTTTCCCAGAGTAATTTGCGCTTGAAAAAGCCGCTGTACCGGGCGCCGGGCAGCGATAAATTCGAGGAAAAGGACTGGGACTGGACGATCGCCGAGATCGCCAAGCGGATCAAAAAGACCCGGGACGCCACCTTCCAGAAAACAAACGATAAGGGCGTGACGGTCAACCGCACCCCGGGCATCGCCTTTATGGGCGGCGCCGCCAACAACAACGAAGAATGTTATCTGGCGTCCAAGTTAAGCCGCGCCCTGGGCGTGGTCTATCTCGAACATCAGGCCCGGGTCTGACACTCCGCCACTGTGGCCGGTCTGGCCGCAAGTTTGGGTCGTGGCGCAATGACCAATCACTGGGTCGATCTGAAAAATGCCGATGTGATCCTGATCGACGGCTCCAATGCCGCCGAGAATCACCCGGCCTCGATGACCTGGATCAATAAGGCGAAGGAGGACAGAGGAGCCAAGCTCATCGTCGTGGACCCCCGTTTCACCAGGTCGGCCTCCCAGGCCGACCTTTACGTCGCCATCCGCAGCGGCACAGATATCCCCTTCTTCGGCGGGATGATCAAATACCTGCTGGACAAGCAATTGTACCAAAAGGAGTACGTACTCCATTATACCAATGCGGCCAACGTGATCGACCCCGGATTCAAAGGCCCCGCCGATCTCGATGGCCTCTTTTCCGGGTTTGCCGATG
>JAXMLI010000005.1:0-14306 GCA_034368785.1 Smithellaceae bacterium
TTGACGCCCTCGTAAAAAGTAAACACACTACAAGTACTTGTAATAGTTTAACAATGCCGTATTTATTACTTGACTCTTGTTGGTTTAAATGGTATGAATCATGTTAAATATTAATAGCATAGGTGATATTGCCATGTTTCATGCCCGCGATCACAAAACGTCCTACTTGCTAGATCCCTGGGACTACCTGGGACCCAAACGCCGCAAACTTTTGGATGCGTCCTGGGCTGGTCTATTCCGGGAGCATATCCTTTCCGGGTTGCCTGTCCGCAAGATCGCTTCCTGTTACGCGGACGGATTCGGCAGGCCGAGCAAGGAGATATATGCCTCCTTGGGGGCGTTGATCCTTCAGCAGATGCATGATCTGACGGACGAAGAGACGGTCTCCCAGTTTTCTTTCAATCTTCAGTGGCATTATGCCCTGGATATCCCCGGCGAGTCGGACGAAGCGAAGTATCTGTGTACCAAGACCCTCTGGACTCTCCGACAGCTGGTTACGGAAAGGGGTCTGGACCGAGAACTCTTTAACACAACGACAGAAACCCTGGCCAAGGTGTTTGGTGTGGATACCTCCAAACAACGGATCGATTCCGTTCATATCCGTTCCAACATGCGGCGTTTGGGTAGAATCTGCATCTTTTCCCGGAGTATTCATAATTTTCTGGTCAACTTGAAGCGTCAGCGCCGAGAGATTTTTGACACAATTGAGAAAGAGCTTGTGGATCGGTATCTGACCGAGAAGGCCTTGGGTTGTTTTTCCCTGGTAAAGCCTTCCGAATCGACCAAGACCCTGGAAACGGTAAGTCAGGACCTCTTTTCCCTGGTAGAGCGTTTTCGCCAAAACAAGCAGGTAAAATCTCTAACCACCTTCGGAGTGCTCCTGCGGGTATTAAAGGATCAATGTACCCTGTCGGCTGTCGATACAGAGCCGGCGGAGATGGCATTGAAAGAGCCGAAGAAGATTTTATCGTCTTCTCTGCAGAATCCTTCCGATCCGGATGCCGGGTATGACGCCCACAAAGGTCAGGGATACAAGGTTCAGGTAATGGAGACTTACTGCGCATCTTCCGATGAAACAATCAAAGAGAAGACCCTGAATCTGATCACCTATGTGGAGGTTGAATCAGCGCATAACAGCGACACCCATGCCCTGATTCCCGCCTTGGAATCGACAACAGATCGTCGGCTTGCACCGGAACAGGTTCTGGCGGATTCTCCTTATGGCAGTGACCATAATCTTAAGCAAGCCAATCAGCTGGGCGTTGAGGTGATTGCCCCCGTTAAAGGAAGACCGAAAGAAGATACTCTCAGTCTGGCCGATTTTCCGCAGACAGACAAAGGGATGATTAGCGCTTGCCCCCAGGGGCACACTCCCGTCAAATTCAAGCAGGGCAAGAAGGGGCACTGCAGCATTGCCTTTACTTCGGAGCATTGTAATGTCTGCGTTCTCCTTGAGCAATGTCCCGTTAAGCCGGGAAGAAAGCGTCATTATCTTCGCTTTGACCTCAAGGCCTTGCGGAGCGCAGGGCGCCGGGCCAAGGAGCATACTGCGGAGTTCAAGGATAAATACCGTTGGCGCTCCGGAATCGAATCGACCTTCTCGGAAATGGACAAAAAAACGGGAGTCAAGCGGCTCAGAGTCCGGGGTATGTCCGCTGTAGCCTACTGTGCCCGCTTAAAGGCCATTGGTGTCAACCTCTTCAGGGCAACAAGGGTGAAAAGGGCAATCGACACCTTCAGAACTGCCCCAGGGGACCTTGCTTACACCATCCGTTCCATTATTCATGCTGTCAAAGAGCGTTTGCTGCGACCCTGGCGCCAGGGCTGGTATCTTTCTCTCCCAGCTTCTGTATATAGGACATATAATATGAAAACCGCCGCGTGACTTCTTACGAGGGCGTCAATTATGATTCCGACTCAGTAATTTCACTTTTTTTCCGAAGCCGGGAGGCGAGAAAGGAATAGAAGGCGGCCTGGTCAGGGATGATCGCAAGCTCAATCCGCAGGATATGCCAATCGGGGATGCTCTCCCGATAATCAACCAGTTTTACCGCATCCTTTTCTGTGGTGATGAGGAAATCCACCTTGTTTTCTTCGCAGAGGGGCAGTAAATCATCGAGATCTCCCGGCCGGTAGATATGGTGGTCGGGGAAAATCCTGTAGGCCGCCACCTTCGCCCCCAGAGACGCCACCGTCTCTTGGAAACCCTCGGGCCGGCCGATACCGGCGAGGAGGCAGACCGTCTTCCCGCGGAGTATTCCCGGCGGCAGGAATCTCCCGCTTGGGGGATGGAACAGATCCTTTGGCTGGTAACAGGCGCGGAAGACCGGAGTTCCCGCAGGGAAGAGAGCGACAGGGGAATCAACCGGCTCCTCAGCTTTATCTGCCACACCGGTATAAACGACAATATCCGCCCGTTTCAACGCGGAGGCAGGCTCCCGGAGGGGTCCGGCGGGCAGGAGCTGTCCGTTTCCCAGGGGCCGAGAGGAATTCAAGAGGACAAGATTAAGATCGCGAAAGATGCCGCGATGCTGGAAGGCGTCATCGAGAATTACGAGATCGGCCCGGAAGATCTCCCGGGCGACCAGTCCCGTCCGCGCCCGCTTGGGACCAACGAGGACCGGCACCCCCGGCAGGGAACGGGCCAGTAATACGGCCTCCTCGCCCACTGCTTGATAATCATTGAGGGTCTCTTTGCCGTCGGACACCAGGGTCACCCCGGATAGCCCCCGCCCGCCGTAGCCGCGGGTGAGTACCGCCGGGGAAAAACCGTTTTGCTGGAAATGCCTCGCCAGATTGATCACCATCGGCGTCTTTCCCGTGCCCCCGACGGTGATATTTCCCACGCTGATCACCGGGCAGGACAGCTTGGCAACCTTTAAGAGACCCCGATCGAAAAGGAAATTTCGCAGACTGACCACCGAACGATACCCGAAGGAGAGGAGGCCAAGCAGCAGGACGAGGGGTCTGTTGCTTCCTTGGTCCTCCCCGCTCCAGATCCTCGCCAGGATTTTTCTCATTTCCTGTTCTCCGGCGCACCGTTAGAGGCAAATTGCAGGTCATAGAGCTTGCGGTACTCGCCATCCCTGGCCAGCAGTTCTTCATGGGCGCCCTCTTCCACAATCCTTCCCGCGACAAGAACGTAGATCCTCTCGACATTGCGGATCGTGGAAAGCCGATGGGCAATCACGAGGGTGGTCCTCCCCTTCATCAGGACCTCCAGCGCGGACTGGACCTCCTTTTCCCCTTCCGTATCGAGCGAAGAGGTAGCCTCATCGAGAATCAGGATCGGGGCGTCCTTCAGGAGCGCCCGGGCGATGGAAATACGCTGCCGCTCGCCGCCGGAGAGTTTTACCCCCTGTTCGCCGATGAGAGTGTCGTAACCGGCGGGAAGTTTCATGATGAAATCGTGGGCATAGGCCGCCTTGGCCGCCCTGACGATATCCTCCTCGCTCTTTTCGATATCGCCGTAGGCGATGTTGTTTCTCAGGGTATCATTGAAGAGGATCGTCTGCTGGGTTACGATCGCGATCTGAGCGCGGAGGGACTCCAGGGTAACCTCACGGATGTCATTGCCGTCAATAAGCACCAGGCCGGAGCTTACCTCATAAAAACGCGGGATAAGGTTTACCAGGGTGGTCTTGCCCCCGCCGCTGATGCCCACAAAGGCCACCGCCCGGCCAACCGGAATAGACAGATTGATATCCCGGAGAACCGCCTCGTCTTCATAGGCGAAAGACACCCCTTCCAGTTGTATCTCCCGGGAGATCCGGGGAAGCTCCCGGGCCGCCGGGGCGTTTTTTATCTCCGGCTCCCGGTCGATAAGGGAAAATACCCGTTCGGCGCCGGCCAGTCCCTGCTGAATGGTGTTATTTACGTTGGTCAGCCTCTTGATGGGTTCATAAAGCATGATGAGCGCGGCGAGGAAGGAAAAGAAGGTTCCGGGGGTGGAGGTTCCCTGGATCACCTGGTAGCCGCCATAAAAGACGATGGCCGCCACCCCCAGTCCGCCCAGGAACTCCATGAACGGGCTCGAAATCGAATTGACCTTCACGGTCTTCATGGTCAGCTTGAAAAGCTGTTCATTCTCCGCGGAGAACCGTTTGTTCTCATATTCCTCCATATTGAAGGCCTTGACGATCCTGATCCCCGAGATGGTCTCCTGGAGGAGCGAAACGATGCTCCCCATCCGCACCTGGGTCCTGGTGGCTACCTTTCTCATCATCCGGCCGAATTTGGCAATGGGATAAACGGTCAGAGGGAAAATCAGCATCGCCACCAGGGCCAGCTGCCAGTCCCGGTAAAAAACCACAAAGATGAGAAAGGCCAGGGTGAAGGTGTCCTTGAACAGGCTGGTCACCGCTTCCGACACGGCGCCCTGGATATAGGAAACATCATTGGTGATGCGGGAAATGAGAACGCCCGTCGGATTGCCCGTAAAAAAGGACAGGGGCTGGATTTGAATCCTTCGGTAGAGAAGGGCCCGGAGGTCGGCCACGACCCGCTGGCCGATGAAGCTCATGAGGATATGCTGGAGATAGGTGCACAGGCCCTTCACGAGGTAAACCAGGATGATCATCAACGGCAGCCAGCGGATGGCCGCCTGATTTTTTTCCAGGAAGATTTCGTCAAGGACCGGCTTGACCAGAAAGGCCATCGAGGAGGTGGAGGCGCCCACCCCGACCATGCATAGCATGGCCAGGAGAAACTTCGCCCAGTGAGGCTTCGCCAATCGTAACAGCCGTTTGAATATGTCCACCTTTAGCTCTCTCCGTTCAACATATGAATAACTCGTAAAAAGTCGAAAAATTGACCACGACGGCTTCGTAAAAAGTTCGCAGGCAAGGCGCGCAAATCCCGAGGAATGAGGCGTCGGGGACATGTTCCGGAAGCCCGAAGGGATCGGAACGTGTCCCCGGAAAACGCCGCAGTGACGAGGGATGCGGCGCAACGAAGCATCCGGACTTTTTACGGAGCCGTCATCATGTCGTAGGCGATTTGCGCCGTCCTGGCCGCCGCCCCCGGCCGCCCGAGCTTATCCCGGAGCGCGGCTAATTCCGTCAGCTTTCCCATTCTCCGTTCCTGATCCGTGAGAATCGCCAGGGCCTCCCCGGCGATTTCTTCCGGATTGGCCCGCTCCTGGATCAATTCGGGCATGATGGTCTTGCCTGCGATGATATTCACCAGACCGATATGCCTTAACTTGATGAAAAGTCGGCCGATGAGATAGGAAAGCCCGGAAAGGCGGTAAATGATAATCATTGGTATACCCAAAAGCGCGGTCTCCAGGGTGGCCGTGCCGGAGGCTACAATGGCCAGGTCCGCCGTGGAAATAGCGTCATAAATCTCCCCCTTCACCACCTTGATGGAAAGAGACGACCGGTCCGTATCAGGGAGGACCAGCCCCTCGTCGATGGTGTCCGCCAGGGGCAGAATAAATTGCACCGCCGGCAATTTGGCGCTGATCAGCTCTCCCGCCCGGAGCAACCCGGGTAAGAGTCTGGCCACCTCCTTCTCCCGGCTCCCGGGAAGCAGGGCGATGGTGGTTATCCCCTCCGCCAGGCGGAAGTGGTTTCTTGCCTCCCCCGGGGAGTAGCGCGTCTTGACGTCATCGAGCAGGGGATGACCGACAAAGGTCGCATCAACATTGGCGACCCGGTAGATATCCTCCTCAAAGGGCAGGATTACGGCCATCTTGTCCACGGTTTTCCTGATTTTTTTGATCCTGCCGCCGCGCCAGGCCCAGATCTGGGGGCTGATGTAATACAGAACCCTGACGCCCAGCTTTTTCGCATAGGAGGCGGCATGGAGATTGAAATCGGGAAAATCGATCAGGATAAGGAGATCTGGGCGCTCATCCCTGATGGTTCGCCGGACCTGTCGCATCGCTTTCCAGAGACGACCCAGTTTGAAAACCGCCTCCGTAACCCCCACGACGGCGATGTCCGCGGCATCAAGAATCATCCTGACGCCGGCCTCACTCATCCGCTCCCCGCCCAGACCGATGAGCTGGATTTCGGGGTCGATTCTTTTCAGTTCCCGGACCAGATTGGCCCCGTGGTTATCCCCCGAGGCCTCGCCGGCCATAATCATGACGGTTTTTTTGTTTTCAGGCGGCATGGTTTATGACGTGGCTGATCATCTCGATCTCTTCCCGCTTGAGTTCCGGAAAAATGGGAAGGGAGAGCACCTGGGCGGCGCATCTTTCACTTATGGACAACCCCTCCTTCCCTATCGCTCCCCCTTGAAACACCTCTTGCCGGTGCAGGGGAATGGGATAGTAGATCGCCGAGGAACATTGATGATCGGCCAGGACCCTCATGAGGTTATCCCGGCCAGGCGAAAGCAGGGTGAATTGATGGTAGACATGGGTGCAGTCGGCCAGCTCCCCGGGAAGTACAATATCGGGACGCTTGATATACTCCCGGTAAAGCCGGGCACACAACCGCCGGGACTCATTGAATTGATCGATCCTTTTGAGCTTCACCCGGATTATCGCCGCCTGGATTTCATCGAGGCGACTGTTGTAGCCGATGTCGCTGTGGTAATACCGCCTTTCGCTGCCGTGATTCCGGAGCGATCTGATCCTTTTCGCCAGTTCTTCGTCGGCGGTGGTGATCATTCCTCCGTCACCGTAACCGGCCAGATTCTTGCTGGGGAAAAAACTGAAGCAGCCGATATGCCCGATGCTGCCGGTCTTTTTCCCCTGATAAAGGGCGCCGAAGGACTGGGCGCAGTCTTCCACGACCTTTAGATCATACCTTTTGGCGATGGCCATGATCTCCTTCATCTCCGCGGGATGTCCGAAAAGATGAACGGGGATGATCGCCCGGGTGCGTTTCGTGATCTTCTTTTCGATCAGGGCGGGATCAATGTTAAAAGTGGGCAGGCTGATATCCGCGAAGACCGGAATCGCCCCCAGTTGGGCGATCACCTCGGCGGTGGCAAAAAACGTGAAAGGGGTGGTTATCACCTCGTCACCCCGGCCGATACCCAGGGCACGCAGGGCCAGGAGGAGGGCGTCCGTCCCGTTCGCCACGCCGATGGCGTAAGGAAGACCGTGATAGGTGGCAACCTCCTGTTCGAGCTCTACCACCTGGGGGCCAAGGATAAACTGGCAGCCCTGGAGTACGTCCGCGATGGCCTGGTCGATCTCCTCCTTCAGCCCCAGGTACTGTCTTTTCAAATCCACCATGGGTATCATGTTTTGTCGCCTGCCACGGTTTTCATATTCTCCGTAATCATGAGCGCCAGGGCCAGCGCGTCCCTGCCCGCCTCTCCCGTCACCACCGGCGCCTTCCTTTCCCGGACCGCCTCCAGGAAGGACCTCACTTCCTCTTCCAGGGGATCATGCCTTAATATCTCCTGCCGGTTCTCCAGGATTTCCCTCTTCCCCTGCGATGATTTGTCTATCCTGAGCGACATCAAATCCCTGGCCTGGTAGTCAATCGAATGATACCCCCCATGCTCAAAAAAACGGATCTTCTGCATCCGCTTGAGACTCAGCCTGCTCGCGGTCACATTGGCGATACAGCCGCAGGCAAAAGTGATGCGGGCATTGGAGATGTCTGTCTTTTCCGAAAGGACCGCCACCCCGGCAGCATCCACGGACAAAATAGGCGATTGGACAAATTTCAGCATGATATCAAGATCATGGATCATCAAATCAAGAACAACGTCGACCTCCACTCCCCGTTCCTGGTAGGGGTGAAGGCGATGGGCCTCGATGAAGAGGGGACGGATATTCAGGCGGTCCAGGGCCATGACCGCGGGGTTGAAACGCTCGATCATCCCCACCTGAAAAATCCGTTCATTTTTCCGGGCCAGGGCCACCAGTTCATCAGCGTGGGCCAGGTTGTCCGTAATGGGCTTCTCCAGAAGGACATCAACGCCCGCCGCAAGAAAATCCCTGGCCACGGAAAAATGCTCTCCCGTGGGAACGGCGATGCTGACCGCGTCAACCTTGTCTATGATCTCTCGATAGTCCGCGACGCCAAGGCAACCGTATTTTCCTGCCGCTTCCTGGGCGCGTGCGGGCACACTGTCGGCAACAGCGGTAATTTCACAGTGGGGCAGGGTACTGTATTTCTGAAGGTGATAATTGCCGAGATGACCGATGCCGATCACCCCTATCCTGATTTTTTTCATTTGTAATGAAACCTTTTTGTTTAGGCTACAGCCTATCTAATTGTTACCGGCAGACGCCCTTTTTCGATTTTTCTATGAATTCAAGAAATTGTCTAATCTCGGACAGGTCGGGAACCTCGGCCCTGATCTTTTCGCCGGCCTTTCCGACGGTGAGGGCGGACCGGAACATAATCCGATAGGCATCCTTTAACGCCTCGATGGTGTCTTCCGGGAAGCCGCGCCGCTTGAGACCGATCAGGTTGAGACCATGGAGGGTGGCGTGATTGCCCGCCGCCATGACGAAGGGGGAAACATCCTTCGTCACCGCCGAGGCGCCCCCCACAATAGAGTGGGCGCCTATCCGGACAAACTGGAGGATGCCGGAAAGACCGCCGATAATGGCATGGTCTTCTATCACGATATGTCCGGCCAGGTTTGCCGAGTTGGCCATGACGATATTATTTCCCAGGACGCAATTGTGGGCGATATGGCAGTAGGCCATGATCAGATTGTGATCGCCCAAAATGGTTTGACCGATATCCGCGGCGGTGGCCCGATGGATCGTCACAAATTCCCTGATGGTGTTGTAATTGCCGATGATCACCCTGGTCGCCTCACCCTTGTACTTCAAATCCTGGGGAGGACCGCCGATCGAGCAGAACTGGAAGATATGACAGCCCTCGCCGATATCGGTATGATCTTCAATAACCGTATGGGGGCCTAAAATGGTATTTCTGCCGATATTGACGTCGTCGCCAATGACCGTGTACGGCCCTATCTCTACCCCGTCGGCCAACTGCGCCCCGGGGGATATTACCGCGGTGGGATGAATTGCCATCTGCCTCCCTCTGTTTTAAAATATAATAACTACTCAGGTAGATAGACTGTAGGAACGCCTCAGGCGAGACAATTCATCATAGGTCGGGCGTCCCCGCCTGACACTCGATGATTAATGATTCCCGCCATTTGCTTGCCCGGCCAGGCGGGACGCCTGACCTATTTTGTTACTTCGGCTTACAGCCTAAACTACCTGAATAGTTACAAAATATACAGCCGCCACACAAAAAAGGCGGTTAGTTTAATCCCTTTTTATATAACCTGCGGTTTCAGCCGTCAGTCTTCCTTCCAGTTCCCGGACCCTTTTCTCCAGAGCCGTGACGGTTTTCCTCAGTTCCGGAAGTTTCGCCAGATGGGCCTCTTTTCTGAGCCATTCCCGATGGGGCAAATGGGGGGATCCGGCGACTACCTGGCGCGCGGGAACATCTTTATGAACGCCGGCCCTGGCCGCCACCATCACCTGATCCCCGACCGTGATATGACCAACCAGCCCGGCCTGGCCGCCTACAATTACGCTTTTCCCCAGTTTCGCGCTACCCGCGAGCCCCACCTGGGCGACAATGACAGAATTCTCGCCGATCACGACATTATGGGCGATCATGACCAGGTTATCTATCTTGGTCCCCCGCTGGATCCAGGTCCTGTCCATGGTCCCGCGATCGATGGTGGTATTGGCCCCTATTTCCACCTCGTCATCGATCTGCACATAGCCCACCTGGGGGATTTTTAGATTGCTCACGCCGGGATTGGCAAAACCGAACCCGTCGCTGCCGATCACCGCGCCGGCATGGATGATTACCCGTTTCCCGATCAGGGACCGCCGGTAGATTGTCACCCCCGGATAAATAACCGTGTCTTCGCCGATAACGCTCTCATGCCCGATGAAAACGCCGGGATAGATCACGGCCCCTCTTTCCACTCTTGCGCCCCTGCCCACATAGGCCTGCGGGAAGATAACCGCCTCCGGCGATATCCGGGCTTCCGGATCGATGAAGGCCCCACTCGGATCTTTCGGACAGGGATGTTCCTCCGGATAATAAAGGGAAAGGAGCATGGCCAGAGCAACGTGTGGATCATTGACCAGGATGACGTTCTTATACAGGGGCTTTTCCCTGTTGGATTGAAGGACTGCTCCTGCCTTGGCGCCGCCCACCATTTTCAGGTATTTGCGGTTGGCCACAAAGGTTAGATCTCCCGGTCCGGCCTCTTCGATCCCCCGGATGCCGGTGATCTCCAAGTTTTCCTCACCGCAGAACTCTGCGCCGAGAAGTCCGGCTATTTCCTTCAGTGTCCTTACCATCATCACTGCTCGATTAAGGTTTGTAGGGGCGGGTTTGAAACCCGCCCCTACGCCTATCTCTTCGCCGGCTTATAGGTCCTGTTGAATTCCTCTATCACCCGTTTGGTGATATCCAGTTCCTTGGAAAAAAACGGAACCGGAATGGTGCTTATATCAATAATCATGCTGTATTTCTCCCTATCGCCCAGGCCGTTAACCAGCTTTATAACCTCCGGCATCAGGGTTTTGGTCAATTCCTGATCTCTGGCCTGAAGCGCCTCGTTGGCATCTCTCACCAGGGTCTGATAATCTCTGAATTTCTTCTGGTAGGCCGTCTCTCGTTCCCGCAAGGCGCTTTCCGTCATCACCGGACGCTGGCGATCCAGATCATCTTTGAGCTTCTTCAGTTCCGCCTCCCGGACCTGGATCACATCCCTTTCCTTCTCAAAGGCCTTCTTGAATTCATCGGCTGCCTTCTTCCCCGCCTCCGAACTGACCATGATCTCCCTCATATCCACAAAGCCGATCTTGGCACTGGCAAGGGCCGGCGTGGGAGGAAGAACAAAGACAGCAAGAATAAAAAGACTGACCGCGATAAACATTGTTCTTTTCATAACAGGTTTTCCCCCTAGAAAAATATAGTATTACATGAACATTCCTATTGTAAACTCCCACCTGCTCGGCGATTCCCCATCTTTTCTATCCAGGACATGGCCCCATTCCAGTCTCAGCGGCCCGATGGGAGAATACCAGCGAATACCCACGCCGGCGGTGTGCCTCAGATCGTCCACGCGATACCCTGAAAGCCAGGCATTGCCCGTATCATAAAAGAGAAGCCCCTTCATCCCCGCGTCCTTGAGCAGAGGGAAGAGGTATTCCGCGTTCGCGTTCAACATGGTGAGCCCGCCGATCACATCTCCGGTCAGCGGATCAACAGGCCCGATGGATCGGAGCCCCCGGAGGGAACTCATCCCACCCAGGAAGAACCGTTCGTAAATGGGCACTTCCTTCCCCCCGATCTGTTCCATATACCCCAATCTACCCCGGATGCCAAAGGTCGTATTGAGGGGCAAAGGGAAGAACCAGGCAGAGGTGGCCTGGTAACGGATGAAAGAAGTGTCTCCTCCCAGGAAACCGCCGGTATAGTCCATCCCAACGGAATTTTTAGAACCCTGGGTGGGAAAGATATTATCATCTGTCGTGTCCCTGGTAAGGCCCAGGCTGACGCTGCTGGCAATTGTTTTCCCCTCTTGCGATTTGATGTAGGAGGCCGCAGTATCCTTGATTTCGTATATGTCATTCACGCTGTAACGGTACCCCACATAACCGGAAACGTACTTCCAGATGGGATATCCAAAGGATACGCCGGCGCCCTGGGTCTTTAGATGATAGGTATCATAATCCCGGGTGGAATCCCAGGCATCGAATTTACTCCAGAGGGGGATATCAAAAAGCCAGGGTTCAATAAAGGAGATATCGTACATGGTGACGGTAGCGCCGATATTGGCCTTCAGGGAGAGGATCTGGCCGCGGCCGAACAGGTTCTGCTGCGAGACCTGCGCTGTGAAAACCGCGTAATCAACCGCGCTGTACCCCGCGCCGACGCTGAACATCCCGGTGGGCTTTTCCTTCACGTGGACGTTCAGATCCGTCAGGTTCTCCGCGGGACCCCGTTCAGTCTGAAAATCCACCTCTTCGAAATAGCGCAGGCGATTGAGGTTCGTAAAGCTGGTCTTCATCTTGCTGCTGCTGAATAGTTCCCCCTCTTCCAGCGCCACCTGCCTTCTTATCACCTTGTCTCTGGTTTTGGTATTGCCCAGGATATTTATCCTGTTTACGAATACCTGCCTGCCCTTCTGAATATGATAGTTTATGTCTACCTTAAGGTTCTCCTCATCCACCTGGGTGCGGGGGGACACATCGGCGTAGGCGTAGCCCTCGTCACTGCAAGCCTGCGTCAGATAATCCAAATCCCTGATTACCGCTCCCCTGTCATAGTATGGCCGTTCCGTTAGACGCAAGCCCTTGCGGAGGGTTTCCCTGGCTGCCTCCAGGGTATCGCCGGTTATGGCAACCTTGCCAACCTTGAACTGTTTTTCCTCCACAATGGAGATATTCAGATAAATCCCCTTGTCATCATGCGTAATCTCCGGCTCGCCGATCTGGGCATTAATGAAGCCGCTGTTAAGATAAAAGGCGTTTATCTTCTGGATATCCTGTTTCAGCTCCTCATTATTGAGAATGCCCGAGTCGGTGAGGAAGGAAAATATGCCCTTCTCCTTGAGGCTCATTATATTTCTAAGGGTCTTATCCGGATAAACCACATTGCCGGAAAAAGAGATTCTCCGGACATAGAGTTTCGCCCCCTCAACTACCTCTATCATAACCCTTATATCGCGATCCCCCTCAATCTTGACGCTGTCGGTAATCCGGGCATTGAGGTACCCCTTGCGGTTATAGAGATCGCGGATCTTTTCCACGTCTTCCTTGACCTTCTCCCGGTTTAGGCTTTGACGCACCTTGATGGTCATTACCTCTTCGATATCGGCCCTCTTCAAGGCCTTGTTGCCGCTGATCACGATGTCGGTAATAAGGGGTTTCTCTTCCACCTCGAAGGTTACCACCCGGCCCTGGGGGGTGTCGGCGACCCGCACGGCCACATCGGAGAAATATCCCAGCCGGAAAATGGCCTTTACATCCGCCGCGATCCGGTCCTCGGAATAAAGGCCGCCGGGGGTACTCTGCAATACCTGGATGATCGCCGGGCTTTCTATTTTTCTGTTGCCCTTGATTTCGATAAGGGCGATTTTATGGCCCGCCTCAAGCTTGACCAGGATAATATCCTGCATCTGCCTGAGCAAGGGGCGCAGATCCTCCGTGAGCTTGCCATGAAAGAAGGAGCTGTCCGGAGCGGTTGGTTTTCGGGCATCAATAATCTTCAAATCAATGCTGACGGCGCCGCCTATCTCGGTAATACTGCCCGTGATCGCGAAATCGCCCCCGGTACTCTGAAGCACATCAGCGGCCAGTGACTCGGTTATCTGCCTTCCCCGGATAAGAGGGGCCAGACGTTCCCGATCCAAGAGGCTAAGAAAGCGGGATTTTCTCAGTTCGCCCGTGAGAAAGGCGTCTATTTCCTCACGCAGTTTATTTACATCCCGAAGACTGTAAACCTCAAAGGGAAGCAGGACCACCTTCTTTATCTCCTGGGTGTTTCCTGGCGCCGCCGAAAGGAGAAGGAAGATAACAACGATAAGAATCACGCCAACGTGAACAATACGCCTATGTTTCATGATGTCCTCACAGATTACTCATCATTATTATTGACGACTTCGTAAAAAGTCCGGATGCTGCGTTGCGCTGCATCCCTCCCCCGCCTTCGCGGGGCTTGTATTCCGGGGACACGTTCCGATCCCTTCGGGCTTCCGGAACATGTCCCCGACGTCTCATTCCTCAGGATTTGCGCGCCTTGCCTGCGGCCTTTTTACGAAGCCGTCTCGAAATGGATGTTTTTACGAGTTCGTCATTATTGACGGCTTCGCTTCGCGGCGTCCGTAAATCAGGGGACAGTCCCCTAAGTCTGTATCTTCCCGTCCCTGAGCCTGATGCCTCTCTGCATGCGGACGGCCAAAGACTCATTATGCGTCACCACGATCAGGGTAATCTTTCTTGTCTGGTTGAGGTCAAGGAGGATTTCTTCTACCCTTCTTCCCGTCTCACTGTCAAGGTTTCCCGTCGGTTCATCGGCCAGGATAATATCCGGCTCCATAATCATCGCCCGGGCGACGGCTACCCGCTGCTGCTCCCCGCCGGAGAGTTCGCCCGGTTTATGGCGTATCCGGTGGCCAAGACCCAGTTCCTCCAGCAGCGCCTCCGCCTTTTCCCTGGCCTTTATCCTGGTCATGCCGGCAATCAGGGCCGGCATGGAAACATTTTCCGCACTGGTAAATTCCGGCAGAAGATTATGAAACTGAAAAATAAAGCCGATTTTTCTGTTTCTGAACTCGGCTAACTGCTTTTCCTTCCATTGGAAGACATCGGTACCGTCGTAGGTCACCGTTCC
>JAXMLI010000006.1:0-22473 GCA_034368785.1 Smithellaceae bacterium
CCTGTTGACCGAGGAGTGGTAATGCCTTGGATAATTCATTGACGGCAGACAACGTAGTAACTGAGTTCCAACCGATATATAGCAACGCAGTGATTGCGAGAGAGCCGACTACTAGGAGTACAATTAGCCACCGAGGCATTACAGCTTTATAAGCAAGTAAATTGCGATTAATTCCTGTCATGTCTGGCTCCTCGAGTATTTTGAATTTCGATCACCATTAACTTTGCGGCTAACTGTGGCGGATGAGCCGCGAGCATCACAGGTCTGAGAGTGCGATAGATAATTGTTAATTGTTAATTGGTAATTGGAATTGTTAATTGGTTAATTGGGTTAATTGGTGGTTAATTGGGTTAATTGGGGTCGGGCCACGGTATATGGCTGATTATTAAGGATTTAGGCTCCAATAATAGGTGTTTTCGGGGCCTATATCCTCCTTTTCAGCCACGAAAAGTGCGTTATACAAAGCAGGTTCCTCCCGGACCTGATACCCTTCAGCATTTTCTATGACTTCTCTCCCCTTGGCCCTGTAACCAAGGAGTGCTTTCACCTCCTCAACGAAGGGCCTGCTCCCGGCAGCGATACTGCCCGTCCATTCCTCTCTGCGTGTATTCTTCCCGTTTTCCAAGTATTCTTCCACCCACCCTTTGTGACTACTTCTCAACTGATCATAGGAGTCGGCTCCCAATAATCCTTGCAGCCTCCTGTAATCGATCAGCACGTTCTTCCTTCTTGGTTCCTGGATCTCATTGTAGCCGGAGAAAGGCCATTTAGAGGGATGGTGGACAACTCCGGCGCGCACCATGTTGGTATCGATGTAAACCAGGCATCGCGCCAGATGATCCCCACTTTCCACGGCGGTTGCATGATAACGATCTTCCCAGTAGGCACCCTTTCGTCCTTTTCGCTGATTGTATTCCTGCCCCGTTCGTCCAGCCACCAATTGCATTGAATTGGGAATCACGTTCCTGTCCCCATCATCGACAACGAGCAGGTGGACGTGGTTGGCCGTGACCATGTAATTCAAAATCGTCAAACCATACCGTTTGCGGGCCTGATACAGCCATTGCAGATACCGATGTCGATCCTTGGAGAACTGGAGGAGGAATTCTCTCTTATGGCATCGGTGGGTGATATGCCAGATGTAGCCTGGGATATAATGTCGCTTTGCTCTAGCCATAAACCCTTAACCCCTTTTCGAATAACTGCCTTTTGCCCTCGAAAAGCGCGCTATAGGCCCATTTTAGGGGGTTATTCCAACGCTATTCAATATGATATCAGGTACCTGGCATGGCCCGACCCCATTCCCTTCCATTCCCATTCACCCCATTCACCCCATTCCCTCCATTCCCCATTCCCGTCGCCCTCACTTCCGCCTGATCAGGGTGCGCACCCACGACATTGCTGTTTCAATCGCCCAGTCGGTCTGTGGCAAGGTCAGTTCTGGCATAGGTTCTGACCCAGGGCCATGACCTACCGAGTTCCGTACCTTCCGGAAATAGTCTTTGAGCATTTCGCCTTCCCATACGGTCAGGTAGCTGCCATTTGCTTTGCTTACCAGGTTGTCGACGAATTGAGCCGCGCCGCTCTCCGTGCCACGAGTCCAGTTTTTCGTGTTGGACACGATCTTGATGGCGCTCTCGAGCGCCTTGGCTGCAAAGATCGCTGGGTCCTTATCGTTGGAGTCCCGGCGGTCAAGTGCCTCCTTCATGTCAATGTCCACGTTCTTCCAAAGCGGATCCGCCACAAGGTCCCAGAACGGCTTAGCGATGTGCTTCTCGATCTGCTGATCCATGGCGAACTGGATAAACCCGTTGTGATAGGTCAGCGGCGCCTTGGCTCGACGGAAACGCTCGTTCAGCTCGGTTACTTGCCCTTCGAACACCGAATTCATCGCCGTGTTCCAGGCTTTGACGCCATCTACTGCGCTGCCAGGAAGTCGAAGGCCTGACCGTGGGGTCGCGTCGTGCATAGCGGCCTGGGCCAAAGCCGTGCCGAGCTGCGAGTTGGTGTGTGCGACCTCTTCGCCTCGCAGCCTCAAAGCAAGTTCGACGAAGCTGATCCTGTCCTTGATGAAACGGTCGGCGTCGCATTGACCTGTGTACTTCGCATTGACGAATTGATCGCAAACGTGATCCCAGGAGAACCAACCTGACACCGGCCAGTCCTGCCCGAGTGCATTCTTCTGTGTGTAGGCGTAGTACCGCTTTGAAAGCTCGTCAACACCCAGCTCACGCGCCAGCCGATCGTGGAGCATCTTCCACTTATCGCTGTTCTTCTCGTTCTCCTTACCCTCCGACGTATAGTAGGGCAAAGCGTCTTTGACGATGCCGAACGCTTGGTTGAGTAGCCGTTGTTCCATCTCGGTGTACTGCGGCCATATCGGCTGATCCAAGTAGCGGTACGCGAATATATCGGTGAGCATTCTCAGTTTCCTCGCTGAGGCGTGTTCAGCATCATGAGGCAGTCTTCCCTGCCAATGAATTTCGACGGTATGGGTGCGGCCATGTTCCTGCGACGCCTAACGGTGGCGGATGAGCCGCGAGACTCGCAGGTTTTGGTGGGAGCTTGCTCACGCCAAAACTGAGAATCGCAGTCGGCTCCATTGCCCTTGATAGGCGGAGCGTGAGCGTAGCCTGTCACGGGTAATGGCGAAGCATCCGCCACCGATAAGCTGACCGGGAGCGCAGCTCACGGTCAGCTTATCAGAGTAATACGTGGATATGTTTCCACCATACCACCCCCTATAGGTGGATGGGTTTTCCACTTATTGTCATATTATAAAATAACCCATGGAAAAACAGTCACATTAATTTCCACTTATTACAAAATTTCCTGCCATATTCCACTTATTGAGATATCAGGGCAGCACACATGGAAAATAAACCAAAATTCCACCCGAATCCCAAACTCAAGTTAATGGACCAGGTGCGAGAGGTCCTGCGATACCACCATTATGCCTATCGCACAGAGCTGCCCTATTGCCAATGGATACTGCGTTTTGATCCGCCACTTTGGCGGCAAGACCCACGCGCGTCTTCCAGGAACTCTGCTCGGCCATGCGGATGTCAAGATCACGGAGATCTACACCCATGTGATGGCCCGCGATATCCGCAACCTGTAAAGCCCCCGCGACCGCATCTGACAGCCGCCGGTTAAGTTGGTAAGTGGTGATAAGTTTAGAGAAAATGTTGACTTAGACGGTCTGAACTATAGGGAGGCTGTTTTTGCCTGTCAAGGGATATTTTGCCAGGATAGTAAAGATTGACGAACTCGTAAAAAGTCCCGCGCTCCCAGGCGCGCAAATCCCGAGGAATGAGGCATACTTGTGGCACGGGCGTCCCGCCCGTGGATCACGGCCAAGATGGCCGTGCCACAAAAAGTACGCAACATTCCGACTTTTTACGAGTTCGCCAGCGTTGACGTTGGTGCAAAAGAAGAAGGATGGTGAAATTTGCGCAGACCTTTTTATGGCTGGATCATTGTTGGTGTCACCTTTTTGATCGGGTTTACCGAGTCAGGCGTCTTTCAGAATATTTTGTCTATTTTCATGAAGCCGATGGTCGCGGAGTTCGGGTGGAGTCGGGGTTCCGTAACCGGGGCAATGGCCCTCGGTTCCATCGGCGGGGGACTATTGTCGCTGATCGCCGGCCCCCTGCTGGATCGGCACGGGCCGAGAATGCTGTCTTTCTGGGGGATCCTGCTTTTGAGCCTCGGACTGGGCGCGATGGCCTTTGCCGATCACATCTGGCAACTCTACCTGTTTTTCGGGGTCGGGCGAATGATCGCGGTGGGGTTGCTGAGTCTGGCCGTGTCGATTTCCGTCGCCAACTGGTTTGTTCGTTACCGGGGCCGGGCCATGGGCATTGCGAAGGTAGGCGACCGCCTCGGCAGTGCCCTTCTGCCCTTGATGGTACAGTTTTTAATCTTGGCGCTGGGATGGAGAATGGCCTGGGGCGCCCTGGGGTTGGTGGTATTTCTGATGTCCGGCATTCCCACCCTGCTCTTCCTTCGTCATCGACCGGAAGATATGGGGCTTTTACCGGACGGCGCCGCCCCTGTCTCCGATAAAAATAAAGATCGCCAGGGTTCTTCGGACGGGAATGACCCTTCCCGCGCCGAGTCAGAACCGGTCTGGACCAGGGCGCAGGCCATCCGGACCAGGGCGTTCTGGGTACTAACCCTGCTGAACAGCCTGATCTCTTTTATGCAGGCCGGCATTAATTTTCATATGTATCCATTTTTGACTGATCACGGGTTCAGCGCCACCACCGCCGTTTTGGTCATTACTACCATTGCCGTCTCCGGCATGGTTGGATCGGCATCCTGGGGGATGCTTACGGAGAGGTTTCCTGTCAAGAGTCTTCTGACGGCAAATGTGCTGGGCAGCGGCCTGATATTTTTTTCCCTTTACGGGGCCGTGCAGTTCCAGTTGGACGGTACGTTGGGAGTCGGGATAATATTTTTATTGGCCGCCTTGCACGGGATCTTTCACGGTGGCCGGAATCCGATGATTCCCGTTATCTGGGCGAACTACTTCGGCCGCCGGTCTCTGGGCAGGATCTACAGTCTGGCCACCCCCGTTTATTTTACGGCCAATGCGATCGGCCCGGTCTTTGCCGGGTTCTGCTTCGACCTGTTTGGCAGTTACGAGTATCCCTTTAATTTCTTTGTGGTTAGTTTTTTCCTGACCGGCATCATTGCCCGGCTGATGCAACCGCCCCGGCATCCCGCTCAGGTTTCTGTTCGGGTGGACGCATCGCCCACCGGCAATTCATGATGTCCTGAACAGGGGATTCTTCCGGCGGCGTGCCTCAAATCACAGGACCTCTACCAAGGTGGCCCATGTTCCCTCGATCTTCGAGGATAAAACCGCTTCCCGGGTTGGTCAGCGGGGCAAAAAGTACATCCGGATTGGCGACGCCGCAGAGAACGCCGTCAAAACGGGCAAGGGAGCGATTCGCCATGCCGATGAGCGAGCGCGGGGAATCCCATCGTATTTCCTCGAGGGGGCATCAATATATTTCAATAGCCCTTATCATGTTGAGGAGTTAGCGATTATTGAAGTCAATGATCAAGGCCGATTAATTTTGTGGCAGCTTTCGAATAAGCGTCAATCCAAAGTTGTTCAACGGAAGGATATGAAAATATTCAACACATTGAAACAATTTTGGATTGACGCTTATTCGAAATATCAAGCTCTATCTTTGATATTTCAATGATTGATGAACCAGGTAATGAGGCGAGAGGGGATAACCGGATTCGGCAGACTTGACGGCAGCATCACCCTCGGCGTACCGGCAGAAGATGGTGCCGGGCGACATAGCCGCTTCCCCTGCACCGTTTGCCGTCATAACCGCGAAGGCGCCGAGAGGGAACCGTTCCAGTTGATGGGGAATAACACCTATGATAACGGATTCGAAGCATTCAACTCATTATGGTTTCGATTTGCTGACAAGAGACAGTAATATCCGGCTAGCTTTTTGCGTCGTCCTTCAATACTTTTTTGGTTCGGGCTTTGTTCCTCCCTTTCAAGGGGGCCTTAGAAGGGGCACTGCCAGATTCCTCCCCCTCCAAGGGGGAGGTCAGGAGGGGGATGGGGTTTTAGTTGCGGCGTTCTATCCTGCGGAAAGGATAAGGCATGGAAGACAAGGTCAGTATCCTCTTGGTGGATGACAATCCCAAAAATCTCGACGTGCTCGTGGCGATCCTCGACGATCCCGCCTATTGCCTTGTCCGCGTGAATTCGCGACAGGCCGCCCTGCGCGCGCTTATGAAGCAGGAGTTCGCCTTGATCCTCCTCGACGTGCAGATGCCGGAGATGGACGGTTTCGAGACGGCCCGGGTCATCAAACAACGGGAGCTGTTCCGGACCACGCCCATTATCTTCCTCACCGCCGTCGGCAGGGACCAGAGCCATGTCTTCGAGGGCTATAGCGCGGGGGCGGTGGATTATCTGGCCAAGCCCTTTGAACCCCTGATCCTCAAGGCCAAGGTGGCCTTCTTTATCGAACTCTTCAAAAAGGAAAAGCAACTCGATACGATGAATCGGGAATTGGCCAGGGCGCAAGCAAGCCTGCAGGAGGCCATCGAAAGGCTCAACCTGCAAAACAGGGAGCTGGCCGCGGCCAGATGCCAGGCGGATGCGGCCAGCCAGGCGAAGAGCGATTTCCTCGCCAACATGAGCCACGAACTCCGGACGCCGCTCAACTCCATCATCGGCTTTTCCGAGATCCTCGCCGATCATCTTTTCGGCGGGCTGAACCTCAGGCAACAGACCTACGTGGATAATATCCACGGTTCTGGCCGGCACCTTCTGTCCCTGATCAACGATATTCTCGATCTGTCGAAGGTCGAGGCGGGCAGCATGGCGCTGGAGCCTTCTATGTTTTCCCTGCGAACGGTCCTGGAGTCTTCGGTGGTCATGCTCCAGGAAAAGGCGTTCAAGCATTCCATCGATTTGCGTTTGGAGCTGGCGCCGGAGGCGGCGGGCACAATCGAGGCGGACGAGCGGAAGCTCAAACAGATCCTCTTCAATCTTCTCTCCAATGCCGTAAAGTTTACCAATGACGGCGGGCGGGTGACGCTCCGGGCGCGGCGAGTGGGGATGGCGGATGCTCAATGCGCGATCGAGATCTCCGTGGAGGATACGGGCATTGGCATCAAGGAGGAGGATGCGCCCCGGCTGTTCCAGGCCTTCTCCCAGGTCCATTCCACCGGTTACAACAAGGAATACGAGGGCACGGGCCTGGGGCTGGCCCTGACGAAACGCCTCGTGGAACTCCACGGGGGGAAGATCTGGATGGAGAGCGAGCTTGGGCGGGGGAGTACCTTCACCTTTACTCTGCCCGTGAGGTGACGTTGTTTCGGAGTATCGGAGCAGGTGCGTAACGGAGAAACACCGACACCCCGATACCTGAGGAAAAAGAGGGAGGCGGTAATGAGTTACAAAATACTTGTTGTGGAGGACAATCCGCAAAATCGAATGCTCCTCAGGGACGTCCTGTTGTTCCACGGGTTTGAGACCATGGAGGCCGAGAATGGTCAGCAAGGCCTGGAGATGGCCCGGAAATTCAAACCCGACCTTATCCTGATGGACATCCAGATGCCTCTGATGGACGGCGTCACCGCAGGCAAGATCCTCAAGGAAGACGCGGCGACCCGGGGGATCAAGCTCATTGCCCTGACGTCCTTTGCGATGATGGGGGACAGGGAGCGGTTCACGGAGGCGGGCTTCGACGGTTACATCTCCAAGCCCGTCGATACCCGCGCCCTGTCCGACATGATCAGGGAAATGCTGGCGGCGGGGTGAGGGAGTGACGGGGTAACGGTGATGTGCAGTCTGAGAGAGACGCAGTGTCAGGGGTTAAGAGAAAAAATGGGCACTTCAAGGGGGGGCTTAGGAGGGGCACTGCCCAATTCCTCCCCCTTCATGGGGGAGGTTGGGAGGGGGATGGGGTTGTTCTAGCCTGAAAAGGAGAGGAAACGTCATGAAAAAGATATTTTTGGCCGCGGGCCTTGTGCTGCTCGGTTTTGCAGCGTTCTGGCACTTCCTGCTCGCCCCTCAATGGACCCAGCGGATCCCGCCGGGGTGGACCTGGCAGACCAATTTCATCGGCGCCCAGGCCCTGCCCGACGAGCGGACCGGAAAATTGCCGGAGAAAGACATAACCATTTTATATTCCCGGGAAACCAGGATTGTTGACGAGGGCGAAAGGCCCTCCTCTGTGGTCATTGACGATACCTATATCACCAAAGATGCGCTGACCAATCAGAAGACCTATGAATATGCGATCCGCTATCCCCTCGATCCCCGGACCGGCGAGCATCTGACCCCGGAGTACCGGGGCGATTACGCCCTCTTTCCCCGGAATACGGCCCGGAAGGACTACCGTTACCGCGCCAGCTACATCGTAAACGGCATCCCCCTGACCTGGCAGAAGGAAGCGGAACTGGACGGGGTAAAGACCTATCTCTTCCACTACAAGGGGCCCATCGAGTACACGATCACCTATCTCGGGACGCCGGAATATCCCGGGGTTATTGTTCCGGTCGGGCAGGTGATCAGGTGCAGCGACGAGCAGTTCACCTTCAAGGTCTGGGTGGAGCCCCTCACGGGCGAGATCGCCCGGCTCGAGGAGAGCTGTTATTCCGGCGATTACATCTATGACAAGTCCACGGGTAAGAAACTCGCGGCCGTCATGCGCTGGGGCGGCGAGTCGGCCGGCGATGACGACATCCTGCGCCTGGACCGGATTCGCCGGGACAGAAAGAAAATACTCTGGCTGTCGCGGTACATCCCGCTCGCGCTTTTCCTGGCGGGATTGGCTTTGTTGGTCCCGGGGCTGGCGCCGAAAAGGGGAAGGTCATGAAACTGCCGGCATTCAGACATTCCCTGACCTTCAAGATCATCGCCGTCCAGTCCCTGGGATTGGGCCTGATCCTGATTGCCACGGGCGTCATCCAGTACGGAAAGATTCGAGATACCGTTTACCGGGAGATTGTCACGACGGGAGGCGGCATTGGCCGGGCCTTTTGCGAGACCTTAACGGAGCATCCCCATCTTCTGGCGACGAAGGATCTGCAAAATATCATCCTCCGTTTTAATGAAAAGCTCCACGGCATCGAGCGCGTGAGCATCATCGACAAAAACCTGCGGATTATCGCCGATTCGGAGGTAAGGAAGGTGGGGCAGATAACGGATCAAAACACCCTGGTTAACCTGTTTAAGAACCCGGAGATCATCGAGTTCTTTTATGTACGCGGCCAGAATAAATATCTGCGCCTGAGTTACCCGATTACGGGAGAGTACGACCTGGCCCTGAAGTCCGCGGTTATTGGCGCCTTCTCCTTCGATATCCGCCTTTCCTTCGCCGAGGCGAAGATCCGCCGGGACCTGTTCTTCACCCTGGTGACGCTGACCTCGATGCTCCTTATTTTCTGGGGCGGGCAATATCTGCTGATCCGAAGGTTTGTTCTGGGAAGGCTGGAAAAGGCGGCCCGCGCCGCGGAGAGCCTGGGCCGGGGCGATTACCGCGCGCGCGCGGATTCCACCGGGCAAGACGAGATCGCCGCCCTGGGCGGGGCCTTCAACAAGATGGCGGCCCTGCTGGAGGAATCCCGCCGGGCCCTCCTAAAATATGCCGATGACCTCGAGAAGGAGATCGCGCAAAGGACCAGACTGGAGGCGCAACAGGCGGAGCTGATCGGTCTGCTCGACCGCTCGAACCGGGAACTGGAATCCTTCGCCTATATCGTTTCCCACGATCTCAAGGCGCCCCTGCGGGCGATCACGTCCCTGGCGAATTGGCTGGCGGCCGATTACGCCGACCAAATCGACAGCGCGGGGAAAGAGTCCTTGCAGCTCCTGGTCCAGCGGGCAAGGAGGATGAGCGCCCTGATCGACGGCATCCTGCAATATTCGCGGGTGGGCCGGATCAAGGAGGAGAGGGAGAGCGTCGATCTCCGGGAAGTGGTGGGGGAGGTGATCGACCTGCTCGGGCTGCCGGACCGGATCGCCCTCCAGGTAGAGACCGCCCTCCCGGTCGTAAGGGGCGGCAAAACGCGGCTGATCCAGGTGTTCCAGAACCTGATCGTCAATGCCGTCAAACATGCGGCCACCCCCGAGGTCCGGCTCCGGCTCGGCTGCCTGGATTTTGCGCCCGCCGCTACCAGCGGCGGGGCCGCCGGGGAGAAGGGCTTTTGCACCTGTTACGTCGCCGATAACGGACCGGGCATCGAGGAGCGGTATTTCGAGAAGATCTTTCAGATCTTCCAGACCCTGCAGGCCAGGGACGAGGTGGAAAACACCGGGGTGGGGCTGGCGATCGTGAAAAAAATCATCGAAATGAACGGCGGCCGGATCTGGGTCGAATCGAAGGTCGGCGAAGGCGCGACCTTCTGGTTTACCCTGCCGCAGGCGGGGGTGTCGAAGTGACCGCGGACAGGATAGGAGGCGTGATGAAGAAGAACCTGCCGGTGCTCCTGGTAGAAGATGATCTGGTGGATCAGATGACGTTAAAACGGGCGTTCCGGGACCTGGGCCTGACCGGCAGGCTCGATATCGCCCGTAACGGGCTTGAGGCCCTGGAGTTTCTGAAGAACAATCCCCGGCCCGCGTTTATTCTCCTCGACCTCAATATGCCCCGGATGAACGGCTTCGAATTCCTCCAGGTGCAAAAGCATAGCGCGGAATGGCAAATGATCCCCGTGGTGGTCCTCACCACCTCCCGGGAGGAACGGGACAAAAGGGAGAGCTTTATGCTGGGCGTCGCGGGGTATATTATCAAGCCGGTGGATTACCCCGAGTTTGTGGAGGCGATGCGGACCATCGACCGCTAGTGGACGCTCTGCGAACAGCCGGAGTAGTCTCGGGGATTCCGCTGAAGGGGAGGGAGACGGGGCTATAGGTCTCCCCTTGAAGAGGAGGGGGATTTGGAGCCAGGCAAATTACCGACTGATAGGAAACAAAAAATGAAGAACAACGTGGAGCAAATCAAGGTCTTGCTGGTGGAGGACGACCGGGTGGATCAGCTGGCCTTTCAGCGGGCCGTGCGGGAAAATAAGTTTCCCTACGAATACGCGATTGCCGGTTCCCTGCGCGAGGCCCGGGAGGCCCTCGGCCGCGAAACCTTTGACGTAATTCTCGCCGATTACCATCTGGGCGACGGGACGGCGCTGGAGCTTCTGACGGAGGAAAGGGAGACGCCGGTCATCATCATGACGGGGAGCGCCAGTCCCAGGGGCGCCGTCGAGGCGATGAAGGCGGGCGCCTGCGACTATCTTCTTAAGGACGGGGAACGGGAATATCTCCAGATCATGCCCGTGACGGTCGGCAAGGTCCTGAAGATCAAGGCGGCGGAACGGGAGCGGCAGGACTTTTATGAGCGGCTGGAGCAACTGGTGACGGAACGTACCGCCGAATTGGCCGAGGTGAACGCAAAACTCCGGACGGCCTACGCCGCCGTGGAACAGGCCCGGGATGCGGCGGAACTGGCCAGCCGGACGAAGACGGAATTCATCATGAACATGAGTCACGAGTTCCGTACCCCCTTGAATGCCGTCGTCGGTTTTACCCAGGTTCTCCAGGGAGAGTATTATGGCCCGTTGAATGACAAGCAGCGCCGGTATCTGGAAGACCTCGCCAAGGGGGCCCTGCGCCTCCAGCAGCTCACGGAGAATATCTTCCTGTTCGCCCAGGTGGATCAGGGGAGTGACGCGCCGCAGCCAAGTGCGTTCCTGCTCGAGGAATTCCTCGGGTCGACCCTTGACGCCTGGCGCGACGAGGCGGCCGCGCGCGGGATTACGCTGGAGAGGAAAGGGGACGTCCCGGCGCAGACGATGATCAGCAGTGATCCGGAAAAACTCCGGATCGTCCTGGACCACCTCCTCGGCAACGCCCTGAAATTCAACCGGGCAGAGGGTGCCGTAACCCTGCAGGCGCGGTTGGTCGGGGTCGCGGGTTTTCCCGCCGCCATCGAAATCTCCGTGGCCGATACGGGCATCGGCATCCGCGCGGAGGATCTGGCGCGTCTCTTTCAGCCCTTCACCCAGCTGGAGGCCCCCTTGAACAAGACCTACGCCGGGGTCGGCCTGGGTCTGGCCCTGTCCAAGCGCCTGGTCGAGTCGCTGGGCGGCCGCCTCGAGGTGGAGAGCGAGTATGGCCGGGGGAGCCGGTTTTATTTCACCCTGCCTGCGGGGTAACGGCGTAACGCAGCCCGATACTGGATTCCGGAGCGAGGCCAAAATACGGGCGGGTGGCCGTAATCTGCCGGGAGGAGGACCTATGAGACGATTATTTACGGACAGCTTGCGCGTCAAGTTGCTTTTGTTGATCGCGGTGATCCTGCTTCCGCTGTTTTCTTATTCGATTTACCAGAGCCTGGAAGCCCGGCGCATGGCACGAAACGAGGGATTCGACGCGGCGCTGAAAGACATGCGGGAACTGTCGGCAGACTACGAAAGGGTCTTGAACAATACCAGAAATCTCCTGGGGATGGTCTCGCGACTGGGGCCAATCCGCGCCCTGGACGGGAAGTATGCCCAGGAACTCCTGACGGCTCTGCACATCGCCAATGTGGAATTGTTCGCCAGCATGATCCTCGTTTTTCCCGACGGGGACCTGTTCATCTCGAGCATTCCCGCCCCGGGGAAGATCAATTATGCCGATCGGCACTGGTTTCAACAGGTCTTGGCTAAACGTGATTTTACCTTCGGAGAGTACGTTGTCGGACGCTTGACGGGCAAGCCCAGCCTGCCCGCGTCCGCGCCCGTCTTTGATCGGGATGGCAAGATAAAGGCCCTGCTGGCCGTTTCGATCGATTTGGCCTTCCTCAATAAACTGGTGGACATGAAGGCCTTGCCCGCCGGCTCCGCGGTCACCATGTTTGACCACAAGGGGGTGGTGCTGCTGCGCCAACCGGCCGGCGGATTTGTGGGCAAGGCCGTGCCAGAGGCGGAAATTATCCAAAAAGCGCTGTCCCTCAAGGAAGGCGCGATCGAGGTCCGGGGAGTTGACGACGTGAGGCGCCTCTATGCCTTTAAGAGACTGCTGCACACGGGCGGCGGCGAGGTGTTTATCTCCGTCGGATTGCCGCTGGAGGTCATCCTCGCCCAGGTCAAATGGATGAGCCGTTTCCAGTTTTTGTTGCTGGGCGTCATCGCGCTTTTGGCCTTTAGCGGGGCCTGGTTGTTGGGAAACCGGTATATCGAACGCCCCGTCCGGAAATTGCTGACGGCGACGCATCGCGTGACCGAAGGGGATCTGCTGGCCCGCACGGGTCTGGAGGGGACGGGGGGGGAAATCGGCGAGCTGGCCGCCACCTTCGACCGGATGGCTGAGGCCCTCGAGCGGCGCGAGGCGGACCTCAAAAAGGCCTTGGAAGAGAATGAGTATCTGATCGAAAACCTGGGAAATCTGGTGGCGGCCAGGACCAGCCAGGCCGAGGCGGCGAACCGGGCGAAGAGCGATTTTCTGGCCAACATGAGCCACGAACTCCGGACGCCGCTCAACGCCGTCCTGGGGTTTTCCGAAATCCTGGAAGACGAGCACTCCGGGAAGCTGGGGGAGAAGCAAAAACTTTACGTCCGGAACATCCACGGCGCGGGGAAACACCTCCTGGAACTTGTGAACGATATCCTCGATTTGTCCAAGGTGGAAGCGGGAAAGATGGAACTCGCCCCTTCGCGGTTTCCGCTTAAGCATGTCCTGGAGGGGAGCCTGAGCCTGGTGAGGGAGAAGGCGATTAAGCACGGCATTGACTTGACCTGCGAAATGGAGACGGACGCGAGCCTTCAGATCGAGGCGGATGAGCGGAAGCTCAAGCAGATCCTCTACAATCTCCTGTCCAACGCGGTAAAATTTACCCCGGAGGGGGGCAGGGTGTCTCTCGGGGCGCGGCTGGTGGGGAGTGCGGATTTAACGGAAGATTTTCAATCCGCAATCCGAAATCGAAATATCCGTGGAGGATACGGGCATCGGCATCAAGGAGGAGGATCTCGCCAGGCTCTTTGAACCATTTTCCCAAATCCGAGCCTCCGTCTATACCAAGGACCATGAGGGGGCGGGCCTGGGTCTGGCCCTGACGAAACACCTCGTGGAACTCCACGGGGGCCGGATCCGGGTGGAAAGCGAGTTTGGCCTGGGGAGCAGGTTTTCCTTCATCCTGCCGCTGGGGCAGGAGATGCCCCGGTAGCGTAGGCCGCGCGACCAAACGTGGCGCGCATTGCCGGCTGTTATAATGCCGGTTTCATGGAAGAAGCCTTACCTTGAGAGGTGCTTGAGGATAGTCAAGCAGTAAAGAAAATATCCGGCCAAGGATGCGGGAACGACAAAAGACAACCCCATCCCCACCCCGACCCTCCCCTTGAAGGGGAGGGAGAGTGGGGCTGTGGCTCTCCCCTTCAAGGGACGGGCGTAGAAGGGGCACTGCCCAATTCCTCCCCCTTCAAGGGGGAGGTCAGGAGGGGGATGGGCTTGCCGCGGACGTTGCGCAGGGCAATGACAAATGCCCGAAAGGGCGTTGGTTGATGCCGGTTGTGGTCGTCAAATTTCGGAGGACGAAGATGGACGAGGCGATAAAAAGGATTTTATGCGTGGACGACGAAATAATGAATCTCGATCTCCTGGAAGGCTACCTCAGCCAGAAGAACTATGAAGTCCTGAAGGCCTCAAGTGGCCGGCAGGCCCTGGATCTCCTGAAGGGCGAGCAGGTGGACCTGGTCCTCCTGGATGTCATGATGCCGGGAATGAACGGTTTTGAGGTCTGCCGGGCCATCAAGGACGATGAGAACACCTGGCGCATCCCCGTGGTTATCGTCACCGCCCTGGCGGACAAGCAGTCCCGCCTCAAGGGGCTGGAGGCGGGGGCCAATGATTTTCTCACGAAGCCGCTCGATGGCATGGAACTCATCGTCCGGACGAAAAACCTCCTGCGCGTGAAGGAATTCGAGGATTTCCTCCAGAACCACAACGAAATCCTCAACGGCCAGGTACGCGAAAAGACGCAGCAACTGAGGTTTTCCCTCATCGATACGGTCCACCGCCTCACCCTGGCCGCGGAATACAAGGACGAGGACACGGCGGCCCACCTCCGCCGGACGAGCCTTTACACGCAGCTTCTGGCCGGGGAACTGGGCTTTGGCGAGGGGGAGGTGGAGACCTTCTTCTACGCCGCGCCCATGCACGACGTGGGGAAGATCGGCATCCCGGACGCGATTCTCTCCAAGCCCTCGGGCCTGACCCCGGAGGAATTCGCCGTCATGAAGACCCACGCCGTAATCGGCGCGAAGATCCTGGGGGGAGGCGATTCCCCTCTTTTACAGACCGCGGAGCGGTTTTCCGTCTCCCATCACGAGCGCTGGGACGGCACGGGGTATCCCGTCGGCTTGCGGGGCGAGGAAATTCCTGTGGAGGGTCGTCTTTTTACCATCGTGGACCAGTACGACGCCCTGCGCAGCCGGCGTCCCTACAAGCCCGCCTTCACCCATGACCGGACCTTCCGGATCATTACGGAGGGGGACGGCCGGACGATGCCTTCGCACTTCGAGCCTCGGGTGCTGGCGGCCTTCCAGGACAATCATTTGAAGTTCGAGGAGATCTTTGAGGAGAATCCCCGGTGAAGGGGTGCATTTATGCGGCGCAGCAAAGGAAAACAGGTCAGGCGTCCCACCTGACCGGTCAGGCAAGATGCCTGATCCACACTTTTTGGCTCAGGGTTTTCTTCCTCCCCCTTCAAGGGGGAGGTTAGGAGGGGGATGGGGTTTTAGTGGGGCGCGGTCATTTGACCCCATCCCCTCCCCGACCCTCCCCTTGAAGGGGAGGGGGAAGGTCAAGCAAGAGGGCGGGAACCATTAATCATCGAATGTCAGCGGGTTACATTATTTTTATGCGCGGGGAATTCGGGACCCCTGCGATTTACTCCCGGGGTGAGGAGGCAGGGTGATCAGCATGGGGCCGCTCAACCTGTTTCTCCAGGAGGGATAAGAAATCGGCAACGGAGAGGATTGATACGCGGTATTGTTGCAGGAAAGATGAAACTATTCTGTCCTGTTTAATATCGTCATCCCGGGTGACAAGATATTCTGCGCGCCCTTTGATTGCTGTTTCGATAACCATATTGTCATTTATGTCCCGGCATATTTTTACATCGTTTGAGAGGACGACGGTTTCCGACCGTTCTTCGATCAATACGAGAAGTTCTTGTATATCGGCCGTGGCGAGTCCATATTTATCCTTGATCCGCGGACGGCTTAGAACCTCTGCCAGCTCTACGAGCATCGTCTCTGAAATGACGGGTTGAAAAACCCCATTTGCAAAGGCGTCACGCAGTCTGGACGGAAAACCAAAGGGATTCAATATGGCGGAAACCCAGATGTTTGTATCTATGACGGCCCTGATCGTCATTTATTTTCTTCCCGGACTTCCTTTATGGCCTGCATAATGTCAGACTCTATTTCCCCGGGGCGTTGAAGGGAGGTTTTCCGGTGAATATTTTCGGTGATTCGGTCAAAACGTTTTTGCCAGTCCACCATAGAAACTACTTTTATGGTTACTTCTTCGTGTTCCTTTACATTTACGCTTTGTCTGGGCTTGAAAACGCCGTTTTCAAAGACAGCGGTAATTACCTGTGACATATTGGCTTTACCTCCTTGTTTCACATGCGTAAGATGGCTTAAACTGTATTATTCTTCATTATTTTGGCCATTATGTTCTCTTGATTGATAAAGTCAAGCGGAAAAGGGAAATTTAGATGAAAGCAGGATGTCGGGTGCTTAAACCAAGCGTAACGCACTGAAACAAACGGTGCGCCCTGACGCACCTTACATTCCGTGATGTGTTGTGCAGGGCGCGAAAATAGAAAACAGGTCAGGCAGGATGCCTGACCTGTAGACTCATCTTGGTTCTGGTTCCTCCCCCTTCAAGGGGAGGGTCGGGGAGGGGATGGGGCTCTCCCCTTGAAGGGGAGGGGGAAGGCCCGGCCAAGAGGGCCGGGCGCCGTAAAAAGGTCCTGATAAGGACAAACGCAATTTTTAACGGGACATTCGTGATGCAGCGCCGCAAGAGGGAAAATAAAATGAATAACCCCGACAACGCCGTCTCCCGCCGCACCTGGCTGATCAGCCTCTCCGTCACCATCGGCCTCATCATCCTGATCGAACTCCTGAAGAAGACGCCCTACAGCGTGCCGAATCCGGCGGTCATCGTGCTGCTTGCCGTGGTGTACGCGGCCTTTGCGGGCGGGCTGCGCGTCGGGCTTACCTGCGCGGCCCTCTCCCTTGTTTACCATCTCCATTTTTTTTCACTGCCCGGCCAGCCGTTCCAATACACCCCGGAAAACCTCCGGCGCGTGATCGTGCTGGCGATCACTACCCCCGCCTTTGCCCTGCTTGTCGGGATGCTCAAGCGTCGTGCGGACCGCACCCGAGAGTTTAAAAGGTCCAACGAGATCCTCAAGGCGCAGATTGAAGAACGGAAAAAGAGCGAAGGCCGGTTGCAGGACAGCGTTAACTACAACCGCATGCTCTTTGAAGAGAGCGTGATCGGCCTGGCCCTCTGCCGGATGGACGGGAGTCTCGTGGACGTGAATCCGACCTATGCCGCGATCCTCGGCCGGACGGTGGAGGAGACGCTCAGGCTTACCTACTGGGACATTACGCCGGAGGATTACGCACCGCAGGAACAGGCCCAGCTCGAATCGCTCAAAGCGACAGGGCGGTATGGGCCCTATGAAAAGGAATACATCCACAAGGACGGGCATCGGGTGCCGGTCCGGCTTCAGGGCCAGCTCATCGAACAACGGGGAGAGCGGTTCATCTGGTCCAGCGTGGAGGACATTGCGAACCGCAAGATGGCGGAGGAAGAAATAAGAACCATAAACGAGGAACTTGCCGCCATTAACCGGATTATCACCGCCAGTGCGGGGGCGTTGAGCATCAATGATATCCTGGAAAAGGTTATGGACGAGGCGCTCCGCATCACCGGGCTGGAAGGCGGGACAACCTGCCTGGTTACCCCCGAAAATACGCTGGAACTCGCCGCCCACCGGGCCACCTCGGAGGCCACCATTCTTGATCTCACCAGCAATCAAATAAAAATCGGCGACTGCCTCTGCGGGGAATGCGCGCGGGACGAGGATCGGTCGCACCTCTTTCAGCCCTTCACCCAACTGGAAGGGGTATTGAACAAGACCTACGCCGGCGTCGGCCTGGGGCTGGCCCTGGCGAAGCGCCTCGTGGCGTCCCTGGACGGCCGCATCCGGGTGGAGAGTGAATTCGGCAAGGGGAGTGTCTTCACCTTCACGCTGCCGGCGGAGGCGGGAATGACAAAGGTGGGGAGCAAGAATGACAAGGGGGTGCGGGAATGACACCTTGGGGAGTTTTTACCGCACCATCAGTTACAGGTGGAGACAAAATGTCCTGCAAAATATCTCATCTAACGATCCTCATCAGCCTGCTGGTGATCGCCGCCGGAACAGCCGTTATGGTCGGCTGGGTCTTCGACATTCCGCTCTTGAAGAGCATCTCTCCGGCCTGGGTCAGCATGAAATTCACCACCGCCCTCTCCTTTTTTCTCAGCGGGGCGCTGCTTTTTCTGCTGATAAATATCCGGCGGGAGGAATCGGAAATAGTCCGGTTGTTCCTCCAGGCGGTGGTGTTTATCATCTGCCTGATCATGACGACCCATCTGGTTTCTCTGTTCCTTGGCGCACCGCTCGGCGTGGAAGCCATGTTCATCGAAGAAAAGGGAAAGGCCTGGTATACTGTCACCCCCGGTCAACCCTGCCTGTTGACCATCGTCAATTTTATCCTTGTGGCGCTGGCCGGGATCGGCGCCATCCTGAATCTGTCCCGCCTGCCCGGATACCTGCGCTGGATCGGCGGGATGGTTTCCGCCGTCGGCGCCACCGCTTTATTGGGTTACCTGACCGGCCTCCCCTGGCTTTACTTCTTTATCCCCGGCTTCAGCAACGCCATGGCCATTCATACGGCGATTCTTTTTGCGGTTTTGGGTGCGGGTCTCGTGTTCGCCGCAGAAATCCGGACGCTCCGGAGGAGGGAGAGACTTGAACGCCAGGTGCCGCTCGGGGTAAAACTCTTTGTCCTGTTTGTACTTCTGGCCTTTATTCCCCTGTTATTCATCACCCTGCTGAATTTTACCAACGCCCGGAATAACCTCCTGGAGGTTCGCCTCGAAGCGATGGAGAGCATCGCCCGGTTGAAAGGGGAGGCGGTCGAGCATTATTTCCGGGATATCCACCGTGAAATGCGGATCGCCCGGAATTTCTACAACATCAAGCTCAACCTGCCCGTACTCCTCAGACACCTGGACAACCGCATGGATCCCGCTTACCTGGCCGCCAAGAAAATTTTGGACAGCCAGTTCAAGATCAGGGAGGAACAAGGGCATCTCCTGGATTTACATCTCCTCGATCCCCGGGGCCGGATCGTTTACTCCTCCCGTGGAGACGAAGCAGGGCAATGGCTGAAGCCCCTGCCGGATCCGACGGGAAGGGCCGTCGCGGCGGGCCGGAAAGGTATCCATATTACGGAAATCTTTCCCAATCCCCTGCACGACGACCGGCCGGGCATTCTGGCGACCGGACCTATCCTGGATCTGGCGGGGCGCTTCGTCGGCCTGGTGGCCCTGGAGGTAAACGCCCAGCCCCTGTTTGATCTGCTGGCCGACCGGACGGGCCTGGGTACGACGGGCGAGGCGTTCATCGCCCGGAAGGAAGGCGCCGGCGTTTTGTTTTTAAGCCCTTCCCGCAACCGGCCCACGGAGGTTTTTCGGTCGCAGCCGGAGGCCGATCCCCGGGTGGGCGCCCCCATCCGTCTGGCCGTCCAGGGTCAGGAGGGCCGCGGCGTCTCCATCGACTATGCCGGCCAGGAGGTCCTCGCCATCTGGCGCTACCTCCCTGACCTCGACTGGGGAATGGTGGTGAAGATCGAGACGCGGGAGGCCTTTGCGCCCCTGATCCGGCTGCGGCTGGTTACCTATATCCTCATGGCGGTGGTCCTGCTGCTGATCATCGTCATGGCCCTGGCCTGGTCGCGGTCCCTTTCCCGTCCCCTGCGCGCCCTCATGGCCGGTGCGGGCCTCATCGGGCACGGCGCCTTCCAGCACCGGATTGAAATCCATACCAGCGACGAGGTGGAACAACTCGCGGATAGCTTTAACGAGATGGCGGAGGCCTTGGAGCAAAAGGAAATGGCACGGATGCAAGCGGAAAAGGAGATGAAGGCCGGCGAGGAGCGTTTCAAAAACCTGTATCAGAAAAGTCCCATCCCGACCTTCACCTGGCAGAAAAAGGGAGATGACTACATTCTTGTTGATTTTAACGACGCGGCGCTTCAAATCACCAACGGCAAAGTCGGCGACCATCTCGGCGCCAGCGCCCGGGAACTGTATAGAAACGATTCATATATCCTCGAAGACATGAATCGCTGCTTCCAGGAACAATCCTCCGTGAAACGGGAAATCATTTCCCGGCACTTCGCCCCGGGTAGATTTTTGTCCACTTGTTATGGCTTCATTCCCCCGGATTTGATTATCGTCCATACGGATGACCAAACGGAGCGCAAGCAGGCGGAAGAAGAAATCAAGAAACTTAATGCAGAACTGGAACAGCGGGTGATCGAGCGCACCGCTCAACTGGAAGTGGCCAAACGGCAGGCGGAGGTGGCCAACCAGGCCAAGAGCGATTTTCTGGCCAACATGAGCCACGAACTGCGGACCCCCCTGAACGCCATCATCGGCTTTTCCGAGGTTTTGGAGGATGGGCTCGCCGGAGACCTCAATGACCGGCAAAAAACCTATGCCCAGCATATTCACACCGCGGGAAAGCACCTGCTAAGCCTGATCAGTGACATCCTGGATCTGTCCAAAGTCGAGGCGGGGAAAATGGAATTCGAGGCCAGCCGTTTTCCGATTCGCAGGGTCCTGGATTCATCCGTCGTCATGCTGAAGGAAAAGGCAATGAAACATGGCATTGCCTTGAGCGTGGAGATCGACCCCGAGGCCGATATCCCTGTCGAGGCCGATGAGCGAAAAGTGAAGCAGATCCTCTTCAATTTGCTCTCCAACGCCGTCAAGTTCACGCCCGACGGGGGGGAGGTGCGCGTACACGCACGCTTAATTTCGGATTGCGGATTGCGGATTGCGGAATTGAAGGAAAAAGAATCCGCAATCAACGGAAATTTCATAGAAATTTCCGTGTCCGACACGGGCATCGGCATCAAGAAGGAGGATCTGGCGAAGCTCTTCGGCGAGTTCACCCAGCTTCACGCGTCCGTTTTAACGAAGGATCAGGAGGGCACCGGCCTGGGGCTGGCCCTGACGAAGCGTCTCGTGGAACTCCACGGCGGCCGGATCCGGGTGGAGAGCGAGTACGGCCGGGGGAGCCGGTTTTATTTTACCCTGCCGGTGAGGCAAGGACCTGCGGGCTTCCCGAACATATGACAAAATAGGTCAGGCACGATAAAATAGGTCAGGCAAGATGCCTGACCTATAGTCCATTTGGTGTGTTGGCAAGGGAGGGAAAAATGAACGGCAAATTCAGGTTGAAATCCTCTATGTATTTTATGGTTTTCATCGCATGCCTTGGCATGGAGGGCATTGCCTTGTCCGCATCGCAGAGCAAAGCGGAGGATCTTTCCACCCATCCGGTTTATTCCGGGTACAATTTCGGGAAGGATGAAAAGGTGATAGACTTCGGGACGCAGCCTCTCGCCTCGACGATGGGCGTGATCACTGAGTTGATGAAGCGCGACGGGATACTCAGAGGAGAACTGAAGGGCAGAGGCAGTGAAATAAGGTTTCACCCGTTCTACAAGGGCGCGGACATCAATTTCTTCGTTAGAAACGGGGAAATAGAGGTTGCCACCCTGGGAGACGCGCCGGCCATCGCCATCGCGTCGTCTTATGACGCGATTCTTGTCGCGCTGGTTAAGCAGGGCTATTCCTCGCTCATCGCCAGGGAACGGATGCTGATAAATGAGCTGAAAGGCCGGAAGGTAGGCTATACGGCGGGTTCGACGGCGCATTATATTCCCCTGAGGGATTTCGAAAGGAAAGGATTTGTTTTCCAGACCTTTGAACTCCTGAAGGCCAGGGAGGTCGTCCCCCCCTCCGCGTCCTGGGAAAGGCTGAGAGAAAATCTTAACCGGAGCATTATGGCGGATGTCCTGTCAAACACAGTGAAATACCGGCTCGACAAGTTCTATTATGACACCGGGAAGGAAACAAAATGAACCACGAGGGCAAAGCCGACGGGAAGGCCGCCCTTTTCCTGGGGATCAGGGCGAAGATGCTCCTGTTTTTCGGCGTCGGCGCGGCGCTTATTCTCCTTTCCGTCAGTTTAATAAACCTTTTCGGCGTCCCCTTTGCGGGAATCAAGGGAAGCTACCAGGCGCACCGCTCCGAGATCATAAAAAGGATGGACGAGATTGCGGACCTGAAGAAGGGCGAAATACACCGCTTGTTTGAGGAGCGCATAAACCACGTCCGGGCCTTCGCGGAAGAACACAGTCTCGATACCGTCATCGCGCGATTCGGAAGCGGGATGGCGCGAGGCGAGAAAGCAAGGCGCTCCTGGCCGGAATCAGGGGGCTTCCGGAATACCGGGCGGCCTCCAGACACATTCATTCCATGCTGAGCGTTTATGATCAATACACAGATATACAAATTGCGGACATAAAAACCGGCCTGGTCATTTTTTCCCGGGATGAAGCGGGTATCGGCGCCGATATCTCCGAAGAGGAGGCGATTAAAAATGCGGGACTGGCCGGAGTGGGCGAGCAGATTTATTTCAAAAAAGACCAGGGAAAGGTGGCTTTGCACATCCTCCACCCCATAGCCGCCAGCACTCGGGCCGGGGAAGTGGGGCGGCCCTCGCTGGCGGCAATATTCATGGTAAATCCGGAAAGACTATTGAAACAACTACTTCATGGGGATACGGGGCTCGGCCAATCGGAGGA
>JAXMLI010000007.1:0-15920 GCA_034368785.1 Smithellaceae bacterium
TCCTGTAGGGTGCGTTAGCGAAGCGTAACGCACCGCACCGTACGGGCCGACCCCGATCTCGATCATTCCTTCCCTATCCCCTCGACCATTTTCGGCACCTTACCCGCGCCCCAATCAGCGGCATAGCTTCCGGAGGCGACAAACCGGTGAAAGGTGGAATAGGCCCAATCGCCCGGTGATTTACAATGCCCGTGCTTTACCGGATTGTAATGGATATAATCGCAATGGGCGGCATAATCCCGCTCATCCCCGATGGTGTGTTCCCAAAACCGCCGCTGCCAGAGGTTGACCTCCGCCCGTTGCAACCGCGAGGGGGTCTCCGGGGCATCATCACCCAGATCGGCGCATTGCCGGGAAACCCGCGTTTTGATCAGCCGCCAGCGCAGGGAAAAATCATGGTCATCCTCCGGCAGCGCCCAAAGGCAATGCAGGTGATCAGGCAAAAGCACCCAGGCCTTGATCGTGAAAGGTCTTTTTACCCGGACCTCCCCGATCGCCCTGCGGAGCGCATTCCTGGCCTTTTCGGTACAGAGCCAGGGCCTTCGCTCGTGGGTAACAACGGTAAAGAAGAATGTGCCGCCGGGCAAAAAGTTCCTTTTATAATTCGGCATGGCGATTCCGTGGTTGCGGGATGTTAGGGTGCGTTACGATGGTGCGTTACGCTACGCTAACGCACCCTACCCGAGACATAATTATCGCATAATTGTAGGGTGCGTTAGTAGCGTAACGCACCGCCTCCCTCAGAAAATAAAATCATGGGGCGGACAGGGCCAGACGAAACCCGAGGTTGCTGCTCCGGGCCGCCGGATCGTTCCTGACCCGGTACGCCCCACGGACGTCCCTGGGATTGAAGAACCAGGAGCCGCCGCGCAGGACACGATACTGGCCGCTAGATGCCCCCTGAGGATTGTCCCGCGGACTGCCCGCATAATACTTTTCCCCGTACCAGTCCTGGCACCACTCCCAGACATTCCCCGTCAGATCATAGAACCCCAACCCGTTGGGCTGCTTCTGGCCTACCGGACGGGTCCGGTTGCCACTGTTGGCCGTGTACCAGGCAAAATTGCCGAGCGACGACTCCTCGCTCGTCCCGGCCCACTTTTCCCGCTTTCCCCCGCTTCGCGCCGCATACTCCCACTGGGCCTCCGTGGGCAGGCGATAGATCTTTCCAACCTTCCGGGAAAGCCAATCGTTAAAGGCCTGGGTATCGTTCCAGGAAACACAGACCACCGGATGGCTTTCGTCCTGGCTGAAACCGGGCGAGCGCCAGGACTTGCTCCCATCCTTTTCCCATTTGGAACCGGTCCAGATGAAACAGCCGTCCCCCCTTTCCGCCTCCGTACGATAGTTCGCGTCCTGAACGAAGGCACGAAATTGCCCCACCGTCACCTCGTATTTCCCCAGATAAAAATCGGCGACACAGACATTATGCACCGGCTTTTCATCCGCGCCGCCGTCACCGAAGGCATCCCCCATGTCATAACAGCCGCCCTTGACGAAGAGAAACTCCATGCCCGTCGCCGTCTCGGTGAAGGGCTGGCCCCCGGCCGTGATCTCCCAGACGATTTCCGCGTTCAGGCCGCGCGGGAAATCCTGCAGGACGTTCCACCAGATCACCTTGCCCCGGCCGGGTTTGACCTTGCCGACGTCGCCCTCGAGGCGGAGTTCGGCGGTCTGGCGCGCCGCGCCCTGGACGGTAACGATAACGGTCACCTCCGCCTCCCGTTCCTCGCCAGCCAGGTCGTAGGTGAACTGCACGCGGTTCCCCACCTGGGCGGCGACGACGTTCTTCACCTCCGCCGCCCCGAGGGCGGCGGAGCCAGCAAAGAATAAAACCAACGCGAGAAGACCGATACAACCTTTTTTCATGGTTCACCTCGTAATAATCGTATGTTGGCACATCTGTTTAAGCTTGTGGTTCAATCTGCAAGACTGAACCAGCGGGGAGGGGTTTTGGAGGGACGCGCTCCGTCGCGTCCGAAAGGCATAAGCAACAGCCAAATCCCTGGCGGCCATGACGGAGCATGGCCCTCCAAAAAACCCCGAAATGGCGCCGCCCCGGCAGAATATAGTGTGCGTCAGGCTACAGGCCGTAACGCACCGCTTCCCTTTGGTGCGTTACGCTGCGCTACCGCACCCGACCCTCTACCCTCTAGTTTTGTTCCGGGGACACGTTCCGATCCTTCCCGGCTTCCGGAACATGTCCCCGAACCCCTACCGCCCGGTCACCACTTCGTAGGGAAGGATGACCTCCTCGGCGTAATCGGCCAGCTCCGCCAGTTTGCGGAAAAACTCGCTGAATCCCGACGGCTCGGCCGCGGGAAACATCTCCCTGATCCTGATGTCCCGCGAGGGGTCCCAGGCCAGAATCAAAAAGGCCTCGGCGTCCTTCTGATGGCCGGGCAGCGTGTGCATCTCCAGCACCACCCGGGCATCCTTGGCGGGCAGGACGAGGTCTTTCCCGGCGGCAAGGACGTTATGCGGTTCGTGGATGTTGGGAAAGAGAAGCGCGACCCGGTCGTCGGCCATGATGTTGAAGACGGCAAAGCCGGCATCTTTATTGGCCCGCAGCGATATCCGGGCCTGCTCGCCATTGCGGAAAACCCTGTTGTTGAGACTGGCCCGGAGGCCGAGGACCGGCGCTTTTTTCCGGGGTACATAAACATCGGCGATGATGCGAACCCGGTACTCCGGGATGGGGGGCGTGGAGGCGTCTTTCTGGTACTGCTCCAAGGGCAGCCAGACGACCTGCTCGGCGATAATGAAGCCCCGGGCATAGGTCTTGATGAAATCGGCGGCCACGGTATAGTTGGTCACGAGGGTGGCCGACGTCACCGCCACGCCGGCCGCCTGTTCGATGGCCGCCGCCCGCGCCCGCTGGAGCGCCGTCAATTGCGACTGCTCGGCGCTCATGCCCACGATGGCGCAGGCCCCTTCGGCCTCGATGCCCTTCCTGATTTCACCGGCCTGACCCGGTTTTTCTCCGGCCAGGCCAGTCCCCGAGACATAAGTGAAGAATATGGGCAAAAGAAAGATGATAAGACAGGCGCGCTTCATGCTTCCCCCTCCAAGAGCAATCCAAGGGTTAAATAGAGCAATGGCAGGGATATTTCAAGATTTTTTGTAACTACTCAGGTTGTTAAGACTGTAGGTCGAAGTAACAAAAGAGGTCAGGCGTCCCGCCTGACCTCTCATGTCGGAGGGACGCGCTCCGTCGCGTCCGGACGGTGTAAGCTACAGCCAGAAGCTTTGCGGCCATGACGGAGCATGGCCCTCCAAAAACCACAGGCGGTGTGGGCCGTTTTTTATGAAGTTGCCATTTTCTCCCGACCCTCAGTCTTTGGTCTCTTTGGGTTCGGGCCGCGGTAGCCCCTTCACGATCTGGGAACGGATCATCCGGGGCAGGAGCATGTGGTGCCGGGGGCAAAGGGACCGGGGGTTCTGATAGACCCCGTTGCTGAAGGCCACCATATATTTCCTTAGTTCTTCAAAGCGCACCACCTCGTCCACAAAGCCCTTCTTGGCGCAGTACAGAGGCCGGGAAGAGTTGTAATAGTGGCTCACCATTTCGTTCATCTTCGCGATGACGGGCTCCAGCGGTTTGCCCGCGTCCTTCTCCTTCACGAGCCGCCGGGCATAACTCGCCGCCGCCGCCGTCTCGCCGTGCATGACATAAATCTCCGTGGACGGTGTGCCCAGGGTAAAGGCCGTGTTATTGTTCGCCGTGGGACCGCCCATGATGTAATGGGCCGCCGCCGTGCCTTTGCGCAAGATTACCAGCATCATGGGCAGATTCGACTGCTCGATGGAATAGATCAGGGATTGTCCCAGACCCAGGAGTTCCGCCTTCTCCGCGGTATCTCCTACATCAATCCCGGAAGTATCCTGAAACCAGATGACGGGCACCCGGTCGCGGCCGCAGAGGGTCACAAACTCGTTCATCTTGATCAACCCCTGCCGGTAGAGCTTCCCGCCGATCCCTATGTATTCATTTGTATATTCCGGGTAGTTGGGAAGGAGCCCCTGACGGTTGCCGATCGCGCCCAGGAGAAAGCCATCCACCTTCACCAGGCCCGTATATACCTCCGGACCAAAGTCGGGCTGGAACTCCAGATGCTCGGAGTTGTCCACCAGCCGGGCCAGGACATTGTCAAAATCATAACCGGCCTTCTGATTCAGGGGAACAATCTGGGAAATCTCGGCGGGCGGATATTTCGGCTCGACCGGGGCCGCCACCCGGAAAAACCGGGGATCGTACGCGGGGATTCCCGCCATGTATTCCTTCAAGGCATCAAGGACCTGTCGCTCCTCGTCGAAGACCGCCTGAAAGAAGCCCGTCTCATCGTAATGGATCTTCACGCTGCCCGGGGGAACGGATTTGAAATGACGGGTGGCCTCGATGAGTTCCTCGGCGCTTTCGGCATCGAAGAATCCCTTCGGGCTCATGCCGCTCACGATACCGCCCCCGCCCACGGCGATGTTGCAGTTCTTATGGGCCAGGAGAATCGTGGGACTGATCCCTTGATAACCGCCCCCCGCCGGGTTCGTCCCGTAGATCCCCGCCAGGACGGGAATCCCCATTTTTTCGAGCTCCGCGTGACGAAAAAAGCAGGTGCCCTGCCCCCGCCGGTTGGCATAAACCTTCTCCTGCTCCGGCAGCTTCACCCCGGAACAGTTCACGAGCCAGACCAAAGGCAGGTTGAGAATCTTCGCGAGATCCGTCACCCGCAAATTGTTCTCCGCCTGCCCGGCGATCCAGGCACCGGCCATCCACTTGTTGTTGAAACCGATCAAAACACACCATTTCCCATTGATCCGCGCCAGACCATCCACCACGCCGGTGCTGCCCGATTCCTCCTGATCGGGATCAAATATCGTGTGCAAGGGCGCAAAGGTCCCCGGGTCCACAAGATATTCGATCCGGTCCCAGACGGTCATCTCGCCCCGCTTGTGGATCTGCTCATCGGGGAGACCGTAATGCCTGATCCGGGAAACCTCCGCGTCAATCTCCTGCATCACCCCTTCCGCCAGGGCAACGTTCTCTTCCATCTTCTTCACCTGGGCAGGCCGCAGGGGTTTGCCCAACTCATCCATCTGTTCAAAATAAGGTCTCATCTAGCTCTCTCCTTCTTGTTCCGGGGACACGTTCCGATCCCTCCGGGCTTCCGGAACATGTCCCCGACGCCTCATTGATCATTGTCCTCACCGGTTGGCCTTGCGAATCCCCAACTGATCCTGCGCCATGATGAACTTGCAGACATTCGCCGAGCCTTCCACCATGGCATAGGTGGGCGCATCTCTGAAGTAGCGCGCTACGGGATACTCCGTGGAATAGCCATAGGCCCCCAGGATTCGCATGGCGTACTGGGAACACTTATAGGCCAGCTCGCCGGCCAGGTACTTCGCCTGGGCCACCTCCAGATTGTTCGTGAAATTGCCCTGATCCTTCTGCCAGGCCGCCTTGTAAACCATCAGCCGGGCCGCCTCGATCTCGGCCACCATCTGGCCGATCATGTCCTGGTTCATCTGAAAATGACCGATGGGCTGGCCAAACTGGCAGCGCTCCATCGCATATTTCGTCACGGCGTCCAGGCAGGCCTGGGCCAGACCCACGCCACCCGCCGCCGCCGATAACCTGGTCTGGGCCAGCGAACCGAAAACTATCTTCGCCCCGTCGCCGGGCTTGCCCAGAATGTTCTCCTTCGGAACCCGCGTGTCTTCGAGAATGATCTCCCCTGTGGGAGAGGAACGGGAGCCCATCTTGTCCAGATTGGTGACCGTGATCCCGTTAAAATTCTCCAGATCCACGACAAAGGCCGACAAGCCCCGGGGACCAGCCGCGCGATCCGTATAGGCGTAATAGATATTAACCCCGCCCACGGTGGCATTCGATATCCAGGTCTTCGTCCCGTTGAGCAGCCAGTGGTCGCCCTTGTCCACGGCGGTGGATTTCATGGACATGAGATCGGAACCCGCCTCGGGTTCCGTAATCGCAAAGGCCCCCAGGAGATCCGCGTTCACCAGCCGGGAAACATACTTCTGTTTGAGTTCCTCGGACCCGTACCGGCAAATCGTGTAGGCACAGCCGATCTCCTGCATGTTCACCTGTACCCGCAAGGAACTCGACGCCCGCGCGATCTCCTCGGTAATGATCATCGCCGCGAGCCAGCCCATCTCATTGCCGCCGTACTCCTCCGGGATCACCGTCCCGAAAAACCCCAGCTCCCCCATGGGCTTCACTACTTCCTTATAAGGAAAATAATGCTTCTCGTCCCACTCATCGGCAAAGGGCGCGATCTTCTCCGCCGCAAAATCCCGCACGGTATCCCGAAGCATGGTCAACTCTTCCGATAACGCAAAAAACATGGTTCATCCTCCCTTCCTGCATTGGGTAATTTTGATCCTTATCGTTACTAGTTGTTCAGGCTGTAGGTTAAAATAACAAAATAGGTCAGGCGTCCCGCCTGACCGGGCAAGCAAATGGTGGAACCATGAATCACCGAAGGTCAGGCGGGACGCCTGACCTATGATAAATGTGCTCGCCCGAGGTGTTCCTACAGTCCAAATACCTACAGTCTATCTGCCTGAGCAGTTACCCCTTATCTACTAAAACAACGCCGCCCGCCAGCCGTTTTTTTCTTACAAACTGCAAAATAATTACCAGGGTCAAGGCGGAAAAACCGATCAGATCGGTGGTCCATCCCGGATAGATCATGCACACCCCGCCCCCGATCAGGACGATTCTCTCGGGAATCGTATCATCGGTAAGCAAATAATTCATCGTGCCCGCCGCGAGGGCAATGATCCCCACGAGGGCCGTGGCTAAGAGAGGCAGAAACTCGAAAAAATGCACACCCTGGAGCAGCAACTGGGGATTATAGACGAACATGTAGGGCAAAATAAACGCCGCCAGCGCCAACGTGGTGGCCGTGATGCCGGTCCTCATGGGACTGGCGCCGGCGATTCCCGCGCCCGTAAAGGCCGCCAGACATACCGGCGGGGTAATGTCCGCCATGATGCCGAAGTAGAAGACGAAGAAATGGGCGGCAATGGGCATTACGCCCATTTTAACGAGCGCCGGGGCGATGATCGTTGCCGTGACGATATAGTTGGCCGTGGTGGGCAGGCCCATCCCGAGGATCAGGCAGGCGATCATCGCAAAAATAAGGGCCGGCAGGAGCATCCCCCCGGCCAGTTCCATGAAATTGTTGGAAACCATCAACCCCAGGCCCGTGAGAGAGGAAGCGCCGATGATAAAACCCACCAGGGCGCAGGCAATCGCCACCCCCAGGGCGCCCCGGGCGCCATCCCGGAGTGCCGCCAGGAGCTTCGGAATATTCATCCGCGTCTCTTTGCGCAGCCAGCTCACCGCAAAAACCGAGACCGTGCCCCAGAAGGCGGCAAATACCGGCGTATATCCAATGATAAGAAGGGCGATCACTAAAACAAGCGGGAGGAACAGGTGCCCCATGGACTTGAATACCTTCCTGGCGTCCGGAATCATTTCCCTGGGCAGGGCCTGGAGGTTGTCTTTTTTCGCGGTAAAATGGACGCTCATGAAGACGCTGAAAAAGTACAGGATCGCCGGCAGCATGGCGGCCTTCATGATGGTCGTGTAGGGTACGGAGAGGAACTCCGTCATGATAAAGGCCGCGGCGCCCATGACCGGCGGCATGATCTGCCCGCCCGTGGAGGCGGTGGCCTCCACCGCCCCGGCAAAGTGGGGCTTGTAACCCACCTTCTTCATGAGGGGGATGGTAAAGGCGCCGGTGGTGGCCGTATTGGCAATGGAGCTGCCGTTGATGGTGCCCAAAAGACCGCTCGCGAAAATGGCCACCTTGGCCGGTCCGCCTCCCATGCGCCCCGCGGTGGCCATCGCCAGATCATTGAACAACTTGGCCCCTCCTGAGGTATTAAGAAACGCCCCGAAGAGGATAAACAGAAAGACAAAGGTGGCCGACACCCCCAGGGCGACGCCATAGATGCCTTCGGGAACCACATACATGTGCTGGATGATCCGTTCCAGGGGATAACCGCGATGCTGAAAAAGACCAGGCGCGTAACGTCCATAGTAGCAATAGAGGAGAAATATGGCGGCCAAAATGGGAAGACCCCATCCCAGCACACGCCTCCCGGCCTCCAGCAGAATGATTATTGCGATCAGCCCCAGGACAAATTCTACCGGCGTTACCTTGGCCCCCCGCATGACAATCTGATCAAAGAACAGGATGAGATAGCCGTTGACAATGACCGCGGCCAGGGCCAGGAGCAGGTCCAGCCAGGAAAATTTATCCTTTTGGGCCTCCTTGGCCCGTGAGGGATACAACAAAAAGACGGCCACCATGGCAAAAAGCAAATGCCAGGTGCGCTGAATGTTGGTGGTAAGGGTGCCCACCGATGCCGCATAAAGGTGGAAAAGGGACATGGCGATCAGCCAAAGGGTAACGATCTGTCCCCGCCAGCCGGTAAGATTCCGGAAACGCGACTCCGTATCATACTTTTTTACCAGTTCTTCTGCTTTGGCAATCTCTCGGCTGTTATCCAGAACGGTCTTATCGGCGGTCATAAACATCTCCTCTAACTAAAACTTTACGCCCATTTCGCGATAGTATCTGATCGCCCCGGGGTGCAGGGGGATGGCGATCTTGTGGACGTTTTCCAGGGTCATATTTTCCATAGTCGGTCTTACCGCCAGGAGGTCGGCCTTGCTTTCAAAGAGGGTTTTTGTCATCAGATAGGCCAGCGCCGCCGGCAGATCATCACGAACCGACAGAATATTAAACGAGGCATAGGTCTTTACGGGACGGGACTGATGCTGATAGTAATTGGCCGGGATGGTAAACTGCACCCAGGTGTCATTTACGCGGAAAATGGACTGGAACATGGCATCATCCACCTCCAGAAAATCAACGAGGTTCAAAGAGGTGATCTCCACGACCGAGGACATGCCCAGCGATCCCACCAGGATGGCCGCATCGATGCGCTTATCCTTCAGGGCGCTGGCCGTTTCGCCCGTTCCCAGCATGAAAGGTTTGAGATCCTTCTCCACATCCATTCCCAGGACCGTGAAGAGTTCCCGGGAGGTCGCCTCGGTACCGCTGCCCACGGCGCCGATGGAAATCCTCTTGCCTCGGAGGTCTCGCAGACTCTTGATCCCCGAGTCTTTGGTCACGACGATGTTCGTCGGTTCCGGATAGAGAGGGACAAGCCCGCGCAGCCAGGGCTGGGGTTTGCCGGCGAAGGGCCCCTTGCCCTGAAAGGCCAGGACGTATTTGGTATCGGTAAAACCGGCTTCCGTTTGTTTGTCCGCCATGAGCTGGATGTTTTGGATGGTACCACCGGTGGACTGCACACTCGCCCGGACATTGGGTATCTTGTCTGACCAGATCTTGGCCATGGCGCCACCAATGGGATAATAGGAGCCGCCCGTGGTGCCGGTGCCGATGGAAAGGAAGACGCGCTCCTGGGCATTGACCGCTGTCAAGCCGGCAACCCCCAGGAAAAAAACCGACAATGCGGCGATAAACAGCAAGGACTTTTTGAACATATCTCTGACCTCCTCTTTTTAAAGTTGTTTTCTTAACCTCCAACACGACGAACTCGTAAAAAGTCGCAGGCAAGGCGCGCAAATCGCCCAGCGGATCGTAGGGGCAGGTTTCAAACCTGCCCCTACAACGCGCCGCAAGCCTGCCCCCGCGAAGGCGGGGGAGGGATGCAGCCAAAGCGCCGCATCCGGACTTTTTACGAAGTCGTCAACACGACTTCTCCAAAAAGCAGCAATACCAACGTGAAAAGTGAACCCCCTTTCCCCTCAACCGGATTTAACGCGCGCCTCTTCCCGCTCAATCATCACGGCGAATCGCGCCATGCCCTCGTCAATGGCCTCGGGCGGGATCATGCTGAAGCTCGCGCGCATGCAATTTTTCAAGCCGCCCCGGGTGGAAAAGGCGCCGCCGGGGACGAGCAAAACCCCCAAATCCACCCCGTCCTGTTCCATCATCCGCAGGGCATCGTAGCCTGCGGGCAGTTCAAACCAGATAAACAATCCCTCGGAGGGCACGTGGAATTTTACCTGCCCGGGCAGGCGCCGGCGCGCCGCCGCGACCATGGCATCCCGCCTGTCCCGGTAACCTCGGCAGTTTGCCCGAATAAGGCCGCGAAACTCCTCATATCCATGGTTTTCCAGAAAGCCGGCCAGGAGCGCCTGAGCCATCGCGGAGGTATGGAGGTTGAGGCCCTGTTTGTATAGCTGGAAATAACTAATGATCTCCGGCGGACCGGAGGCATACCCCAATCGGAGCCCCGGGGCGAAGATCTTGGAAAAACTGTCCAGGCGGATCACCCTCTTTTCCCCGTCCAGCGCCTGTAAAGAGGGCAGATGTTCCCCCTCCTCCAAGGACAGAAGCTGATAGGGGTCATCCTCCAGGATCAGGAGATTGAACCGGGAGGCCAGCGCGAGCAAATGCCTGCGCCGTGCAAGGGACAGGGAAACCCCCGCCGGGTTATGGCCGTTTGGCACCTCATAGATGAACTTGGGACGCGGTTTGCCGGACTTCTCCCTTGCCTCGAGGCTGCTTTCCAGTTCGTGGGTGTTCATCCCCGCTGAATCAACCGGCACGGGAATGAATTCCCGGGAGAAGGCCCGAAAGGCGCCGAGGGCGCCGGGATAAACGGGCTCTGAGACCACGACGGCATCGCCCTCATCGAGGAAGAGGTAGGCCATGATATGGAGCCCTTCCTGAGCGCCGTTCAATACCTGGATTTGATCGGGCTTCAATTCCACCCCGTCTTTGGCGGCGTGCCAGTGGATAAGATGGGGCCTCAAATCAGCATGGACATCCGTGGGACCATACTGGCAAGCCAGTTCCAGCAATTTATTCTGGAGTGAAAATGCCTTGCCGCTCTTGAAGGACAGCGTGAGCGAGGAAAAGGCAAAGCTTTCCGGGTTGGGATAGCCGCCCCCCAGCGAGATCATGCCGGGCAGACGCATGAGAGGCAGCAGCTTCCTGATGGGGGAGGGAAGCAAGCCGGCGGTACGCTTAGCCAAGAGAGGTTTCATGTCCATCGAAATGCCTTTCTTAACAGGGGAGCGCGGGCGTCCCGCCCGCCTTCACCCCTGCGGGCGAGACGCCCGCGTTCCTTCGGTAATGGTAATCGCAAAATCAGGACAGACATAAAGACACTTCAAACAGCCGACACATCTTTCCGGACGCCGGGCCAGGGATGGCTTGTAACCACCGGGGTTAAAGGCATCGGAGGTTTCAAAGATATCAAGACTGCACATCTCCCGGCAGTAACCGCACTCCTTGCAAAGGACGGCGTTCACCGTCACCTCGTAACTGCGAAGGTCGCAGGAGAGACATCTGGCCGCCTCATGGATGGCGGCAGCCCCGTCATAGCCGCACTCCACAAGATCAAAAGACCCGAGACGCATTGCCTCAGGTATCTTCTCAACCGCCCTTCGCCCGGTCCCCATCGCGGACGCATCGGTAAGATCGCCGCCCGGGCCATCTTCCGCCGGGAAGTCAATCTCCCCGCTTCCGCCCAGGAACATGTCTATAGCGCGGCTGGCCAGTTTCCCCTGGGCGATGGCCTGGATGATCGTGGAGGGACCGGTCACCGCATCACCGGCGGCAAAGACGCCCGGGTGGGAAGTGGCAAGGTTCGCGGAATCAGACTTGATGGTCCCATCGGGATGGCAATCAAGCCCGTACCCCTCCCCCCGGACAAGCTGTCCCACCGCCATGATCAGGGTATCGCCCTCCAGGGGAAACTCGCTCCCTTCCAGAGGAATGGGAAGAGGCCGACCGGAAGCGTCGGGCGGGCCAATGGTCATTTTCCGGCAGGCGATCTTGCCGTCGGCGATCCCCGTGGGAACGGTCAGGAAATCCATCTGTACGCCCTCTTCCAGGGCATCGATTATTTCTTCGGCCGCGGCCGGCATGTCCTCCTGACGGCGGCGGTAGAGGAGGCGTGTTTCCGCCCCCAGGCGGACGGCGGCCCTAGCGGCATCGAGGGCCGTATTGCCGCCCCCCACCACGATTACCTTCCTGCCCAGGGCCGGTCTTCTCCCCTGATTAATCTCCCGCAAAAAGGCAAGCCCGCTCAGGACCCGGGTGCTGTTCTCCCCGTCGATTCCCATCTTCTGGGTGCGCCAGGCGCCAAATGCAACCAGAACCGCGGCAAATCCATCCTCAAGAAGTCCGGCAGGACTTTCAATCGGCTTATTTGTAATTATTTCGACCCCTTGGGACCTGATCAGATCGATCTCGGCCAGAATCACCTCCCGGGGAAGACGGTAGGAAGGGATACCGTACCACAAGAGGCCGCCGGGCTCGGGCAGGGCTTCGAATACGACCACCTGATGACCAAGGCGGGCCAGATAATAGGCCGCGGTTAAACCGGAGGGGCCGGACCCGACAATAGCCACCCTCTTGTTCGTCGCCAGGGGCCGGACAGGTTCCCGGCGGACCAGGGCATTTTCTTCCGCCGCGCGCTTGAGCAACCTGATGGCAATGGTCTCATCATACTGGATACGGGCGCACCTGCTCTCGCAAGGATGAACGCATACATGGCCGCAGACGGCGGAAAAGGGGATCTGCTCCCGGACGACCGCACGGGCCTGGTCAAATTCACCCTTCCTGATGTGCCGGATATACCGGGGAACATCCACCCCGCCGGGGCAGGCCTCGACACAGGGGGCAGGGGTCGCCTTTCTTGGCCTGGATGACAAGGTCATAGTTTTCCTTTCTCTCTGTCCTGACGCAAAGGGACAGCCTTTTTTAACTGCCGGCAGCGATCAGGCCGTAACCGGTCGCCAGGGCCTGGATATTGAGCTCCGCCACTTTGCCGCTGAACCTCTTCTCGATCAATTCCCGCATACTTGACGGCGCTACCACCTGGCAACGGGCGATGATGGCTCCGAGGGCGATCAGGTTTACCGCGCCCACATTCCCCAGATTGCTGGCCAGTTCCGTAAAGGGAAAGCCCAGCATATTCCTTTTCCCGGCGTAATCTCCGGGAATCAGCGTTGTATCGTAAAATATCACCGTCTCTTCCCCGTTGACCAGGGGTTGCATCTTCGCCAGTGCTTCGGGGGTAAGGGCCAGAATCACATCGGGCCTTTGAACCTGCTGAAAGATGATTTCCTCAGAGTCGATAATCACCTCTGCCATGGAGAAGCCGCCGCGGCTGGCAATCCCGTACGACTGGGTCTGGACCACATTTTTTCCTTCCCGAATGGCCGCCTCCGCCAGCATGATCCCTGCCACCACCAGGCCCTGTCCGCCGGACCCGGCCAGAATAATCTCTTTTCGTTCACCTTGTTTTTTCATGAATAAGCACCTAGGTGTAGGATGGGCAAAGCCTCAGCGTGCCCATCAATTTCGCTGGCGATTCCTGGCGATTCCGTGATGGGCACGCTCCGCTTTGCCCATCCTACGACTTTTCTCGTCATTTAGCAGCACCTGCCAGGCATCAGTTACCGTTAGGCAAAGGACATCACCTTTCTATTTCCCGGCGGCTTTCGCCTGGACTTCTTCATACCGGGCATTAAAATCCGGCGAGTTAAGATCGGTAAAAACGCCCAGGGGGAAATAACCATTTCGTTCCTCTTGGGTGAGCCGGTTATAGTCTTCCAGCGGGAGCCCTCTTTCCTTCAGCCACCGCAGGGCATCCTTTGGCGTTTTCAGATCGTTATGCTTGCCAAAATGGGTGGGACAGGGGCTCCAGACTTCCACGAGGGAAAACCCCTTCTTATTCAGGGCTTCCTTGATGATATTCTTCATTTCCCAAACATGGTAGGGGGTCGTCCGGGCCACATAGTTGGCGCCGGCCACCGAGGCCAAGGCGCAGATGTCGAAATCCCGTTCCGGATTGCCATAGGAGGTGGTGCTGGTAAAACCGCCCGCCGGGGTAGTGCCGGAGACCTGTCCACCCGTCATGCCGTAATTGAAATTATTGATTACAATGGCGGTTATATCGATGTTCCGGCGGGCCGCGTGGATGAAGTGATTGCCGCCGATGGTGACGCTGTCCCCGTCTCCCATGAGCGCCACCACGTGCAAGGCCGGCTTGAAGGCCTTGACGCCCGTGGCAAAGGCCAACGCCCGGCCATGGGTCACATGGAGGGCGTTCGTCACCAGATAGTCATCGGCCTTGCCGGTGCAGCCGATACCCGTCACCACGACGGTATCGGTGTTTTCGTAACCCATCTCCTCAAAGGAGCGGAGCAGGGCTCCCAGCATGACGCCGATTCCGCACCCGGAACACCACATGTGGGGAAGGACGCCGTTTTTAAGATATTTCGTTCCTGTGGCGTGTGGCAACATATTCTTCCTCTTTTGTTTTCCGGGGACACGTTCCGATCCCTTCGGGCTTCCGGAACATGTCCCCGGAAAACCCTTATTTCATGATGGCCGCCAGAATTTCCTGCGGCGTGATGACCTCGCCGTTGTACTTGTTAACCTGCCTTAAATCGACTTGCGCGCCGAGAACGCGACGCACCTCCCCGGCCAATTGTCCGGCATAGTTCATTTCCGGCACCACGAGCGCTCGCGCCCTTCCGGCCCATAAGGCGATCTCTTTATCCGGAAAAGGCCAAAGGGTCTGCAACTGGAGCAGCCCCACCTTGACGCCCTGTTCACGGGCGACAAGGGCGGCGGCACGACCGGCCCTGACAGTTGCCCCCGTAGCCACCACTAGAACCTCCATATCATCCGTGCCATAGGTCTTCGTGAGTACAATTTCATCCCGGTACCGCGAAAGTTTGCGGTGCAACTGGTCCACCCGCGAGGCGGCATTGTCCGGGCTGTTGTTGCTGTAACCGTCCAGACCGTGCATGGAAGAAGAAATGTGGAAGACATACTCGCCGCCATAGGCCGCCAAGGGGGCGATACCATCCGCCTCAACGGCGAAGGGTTTATAATTTTCCGGCGGCCCCTGGGGTTTTTTTCGTTCGATTATCTCCAACTCTCCCGGAAGTGGCTGGGCAAAACTCTCCCTCATATGCCCGACGATCTCATCAGGCGCCAGAACCACCGGCACCCGGTATTTCTCCGCAAAGTTGAAGGCCGCAACCGTAAGCTGGAAACATTCGCTGACCGTCGCCGGGCAGAGCGCAATCAGGCTCTGGTCGCCATGACGCCCCCACCGGATTTGCATGATGTCAGACTGGGCCGGCTTCGTGGCTAGTCCCGTGCTGGGGCCTGCTCGCTGCACATTGATGATCACGCAGGGCACCTCGCCCATGATGGCCATCCCGAGGTTTTCCTGCATGAGCGAAAAACCGGGGCCGCTCGTGGCGGTAAAGGCCTTGGCCCCGGCGAGTGACGCCCCCACAATGGCACCCATGCTGGCGATTTCGTCTTCCATCTGCAGATAAACCCCGCCCAAGCGGGGCAGGAGACGGGAGCATTCCTCGGCGATTTCCGAGGAGGGGGTTATCGGATAGCCGGCATAAAACCGGGCGCCCGCGTAAATCGCCCCGGCGGCAATGGCCTGATTGCCCTGAACTAGCCTCGCTTCCCTCGTCAATTTACTACCCCGCCCTTATGATTTGATCTCGCCAGATCAAGCATTGATTGCTGCTTGGATTTCTCCATGATTCGTTTGCTTACCACCGTGATATGCCGGAGACATATATCGCCGGCAAGGGGCAGATCCCCTTGCCGGAGTGCGGCTACTATGGCCTTGTGCTCCATTATCGTGTCTTCCATCATCAGGACCGAAGGCTGGACATCCTCGATAAAAGAGAAAATGAGGTCCAGAATAATCTTGAGTAGAAATACGATGAGGATATTTCCCGTCATCTCGGCGATTATCATGTGGAATTCAAAATTCGCGGCCAATCGCTCCTGGCTTCTGTTCCCTTTAAAATACTCCTCCGCCCTGGCGATATTGCCTTCCAGCCTCACCAGTGA
>JAXMLI010000008.1:0-2947 GCA_034368785.1 Smithellaceae bacterium
CCTGCGGCCTTTTTACAAAGCCGTCCCGAAACAGACGTTTTTATGACTTTTTACGAGTTCGTCACTGTTCACCCGTTGTACCCCGAGTCGAAATCCCGGGGGCAGGAGGGAAGCAGGCGCCATGCCTCATTTACCGTTTCCTCGACGATGCCGGCGAGCCAGCCTGTTCCCCGCCGGCAGTCGTCCTGATCGATGGTCCGGATCGCCTCCAGGTAATCTGTGCGGCCCCCGTCGAGTTGCGCTGTTATGGCCGCGAGAAAAGCGGTTCTCTCTTTGATGTTTTCCTTGCCTACGCTGACGACGGATAAAATCCGGGACAGTTGGGGCCAGTTCTTAAGCAGTTCCTCTCTCTGCCGGGAGGCGAGGCCATCCTCCTCTGTCGGCTTGGTCCCCTTCTCCGATTCCAGCGGGCCGGGTCGCAGGGCCAGATCGTAAAACCTTTTCAGGCGTTCTTCGATGTTGGCGTTAATTACCGCAAGCGCCCCTGCATGTAGTTCTACCCCCCAGGGCTCAACCTGGAAGAACGGCCGCCGGACATGGAGGTACCATTCTCTCAAGGCGAGCAGATTGGCCAGGTATCGAATATTATTGTAAGCCACCGTTACGAAACGTCGCTGGCTGCCTCGCTGGTATGTCTTTTTCACGGTGCCGTCCGCTTCCGGATTGTTCCGTCGGACCACCCTGCCCGCGGGAATGACGGCGCCGTAATCGACGCGGGCGGGACCCACCAGGCCGCCCTGACCGCCAAGGAAGATAACCTCCTCCCGGAGCATAACCCCCCGGGGGACATCACCCAGGAGGGAGGGGGTGGCCTTGTCCTGATTCGGCGTGTAATTGAAATGGACATAGGAACTGCCCACCTCGCTGTGGTTCTTTTCGCTGCTGCCGCCGGCCATGAAACAGTCGCAAAAGTTAATCAGGCTTCCCAGGGTGACGAAAGGGAAAAGGATCGTTTGCTTGAGACCCACCGTGTGGCCGCCGCGGGCGCCTTCCTCCAGCAGACAACCCTCCCGGACATAGGCTCCGGCGGCAATCTTCACCCGGGAAAGAAACGCCGAGGATTTGAAGAACCCGCCATTCAGTTCCACTTGGGGTCCGACCGTGCAATTCTCCAGGGTAACCGGTCCCTCGCAGCCTATTTTCGCGCCGGGGCAGATCAAGGTCCGCTCCCCGAAGATCCTGGTTCCGCTATGGAGACACACCCCCTGGCGGGCGATCCTCTCCAGCATCACCTCGCCTCCGATCTCCACGGTGAAGGGGTTGGTGATGGTCACCCCTTGATCGATAAGGGCGCGCACCTTTGTATTCAACTCGTATTCGCTCATTATTGACGAACTCGTAAAAAGTCGGAAAACCTCACATTTTGTCATTCCCGCGTAGGTGGGAATCTAGTGTATTCAATTACTTCTGGATTCCCGCCTACGCGGGAATGACACCTTGCGACTTTTTACGAAGTCGTCATTATTGATGAACCGGTAAAAATAGTCCCTTCTCCCCACCGTGAAGGGGAGACCTAAAACCCCAAGCTCCCTCCCCTTCAAGGGGAGTGTCGGGGTGGGGACGGGGTTAAACAGCCTCACCGCCCACAGCCCCATCCCCCCTCCTAGCCTCCCCCTTGAAGGGGGAGGAATCAAGCACGGCCTCTCCCAAGGCCCCCTTCTATCTCCCTCCCGTTATCATCCCGCTCTTTTTGCCGCACCGCTCGAAGGCCGCAATGGCGGCTTCCAGGTCTTCGCGGCGGTGGGCCGCTGAGGCGGTTATTCTCAACCTGGCGGTTCCCTCCGGCACGGTGGGCGGACGGATCGGTTTGGCGATAATCCCTTCCTGAAACAGCCCTTCACTCAGTTCAATGACCTTCGTGGTTTCGCCAACCATCAGCGGCAGGATGGCTGTTTCCGCAGGCGGAAGCCGGAACCCCATTTCCTGGAGGGCCTTGTGAAGAAGGTGGGTATTATCGCGGAGCTTCTGCCTCAGGTCGGGGTATTTCTCCACGAGGCCAAGGGCGGCAATATTCGTGGCAATCACCGCCGGCGGCAAGCCCGTGGTATAGATCAGGCTGCGGGCGCGGTTGAGGAAAAAATCGATCAGGTCTCTTTTGCCCGCGGCGAAGGCGCCGTAGCTCCCCAGTGCCTTGCTGAAGGTTCCCACGGTTACATCGATTTCCCCTTCCAGGTTAAGATATTCCGCCACCCCCCGGCCATGCTCTCCTATTACCCCGGTGGCGTGGGCCTCATCCACCACCAGCAGGCAGCCGTGTTTTCTTCTGATCTCCACCAGCCTTTCAAGCGGGGCCACATCGCCATCCATGCTGAAGACCGTATCGGTGACGATGATGGCCTTGCCAACCCCTGAGGAATTCTCCAGCAAATATTCAAGATGGTCCGCGTCCTTGTGACGGTAAATAAATAATTGTCCCCGGGACATCCTGATGCCGTCTATGATGCTGGCGTGATTGAGCTCATCAGAAAATACCCGGTCCCCCCGCTCAATGAGCGAGGAGAGAACCCCGATATTTGCCATGTATCCGGAGGAAAAGACGATTGCCGCTTCCTTCCTTTTGAAGCGGGCAATCTTTTCTTCCAGGAGTTCGTAAAACTGATGATTGCCGGTGATAAGCCGGGAGGCGCCGGCGCCGACCCCCCACCGGCGGGCCGCCTCTGCTGCGGCCTCTTTTAATTCTTCATGCTGGGAGAGCCCAAGATAGTCATTGCTCGAGAGGTTCAGGAACGGGCGTCCCTCGAGGGAAATCCTCCCTCCCGCCAGCGGGGACAGCGATTGAAGATTCCGGCGCAGTCCATCCCTTTCGAGCCCTGCCAGTGTTTCTTTAATAAAATCGCGTCGCTTCATGTCAGACGAACTCGTAAAAAGTCTTAGAACCGCTTGTTTAGGGACGGCTTCGTAAAAAGGCCGCAGGCAAGGCGCGCAAACCCTGAGGAATGAGGCGTAC
>JAXMLI010000009.1:0-14064 GCA_034368785.1 Smithellaceae bacterium
CCCTCCCCCTTCAAGGGGGAGGTTAGGAGGGGGATGGGGAGATGTGGTTGCGGCGCGGTCATTTAACCCCATCCCCACCCCGACCCTCCCCTTGAAGGGGAGGGAGACTGGGGCTTTAGGCTTCCCCTGGAAGGGGGCAGAAATCTTGGGCGGGCGGCAAATTTACGGGTAGAGCAGTTTTTATCCCCCCTTTGGAAAAGGGGGGATAACTCTCGGAAAGAATTGGCGCCCTACTTTTTTTGTCTGACACCAGGAGCCAATATTATATTGAATCCGGGGGAAAGCTGGTGTATGTTCACCGCGCTTTTCGAGGCAGTGCTAAACGGTTGCCTGGTTTCAACGACTAACATCTACGGAGCGGACTAATGCCAAATCCAGTCAAGGTCACCATTCCCTATCTGAGAGAAAAAAAGGCGGCGGGGATTCCCATCGTGATGCTCACCGCCTACGATTTCCCGCTGGCCTCGATCCAGAACGAAATAGGCGTCGATATCATTTTGTGCGGCGATTCCCTCGGGATGACCGTCTATGGTTTCGGCGGAACAACGCCTGTCACCATGGATCTGATGATCCCCCACGCTGCGGCGGTCAAGCGGGCGGCGCCCCACAGCTTCGTGATCGGAGACATGCCCTTTATGTCTTATCAGATCTCGGATGAACTTGCCGTCCTGAATGCGGGCCGCTTTCTTCAGGAAAGCGGAGTGGACGGGGTCAAGCTCGAAGGCGGGGACGAAATGGCCGCTCGCGTCAGGGCCATCACGCGGGCCGGCATCCCCGTAATGGGACACTTGGGCTTGACACCCCAGTCCGTATCCTCGCTGGGAGGGTTCAAGGCCCAGGGAAAGGATGCGACTGGGGCGCTGAAGCTCATCAGAGACGCGCAGATCCTGGAGGAGGCCGGGGCCTTCAGTATCCTGCTCGAGGCGATTCCTACGGAAATTGCGGAAATTATCACCAGGAAGGCAGGCATCCCCATTATCGGCATCGGGGCCGGGGGGAAGACGGATGGCCAGGTGCTGGTGGTTCATGACGCCCTGGGCTTCTTTAAGGGTCACAAGGCAAAATTCGTCAAGGAGTACTGCAACTTAAACGATACGATCAGGACGGCCCTCCTCAGCTATAAGCGGGAGGTGGAAGAAAGAATTTATCCGGAGGAAAAACATACCTATCCGATCGACCCGGCTATCCTGGCGGAGATAAAAGATAAGCTCGAAAAATGGGGGTAGAAGCTGCATTGCCGACGAGAAGATTTCAGCTGAAGTATGGAACCGGCGAGGTGGCCTTCGACCTGCCGGCGTCTCAGGTGTATTTTGAAGTTATGGGAAGGGATTATCCCCCGATCGCGGACATATCTAAGGCTGCCAGAGCCGCCATGGAGCAACCAATCGACGCGCCGCCTCTGAGAGAGCTTCTGAAACCCGCCGACCGGGTAGCCATCGCCGTAAGCGATATAACGAGGGGCTGGCAAAGGATGGACCTCATCCTCCCGCATCTCGTCGAAACCATCAATTTCGCGGGGGTGCCGGACAAAAACATCACAATTCTGCTGGCCGTGGGCGGCCATCGCCTCAACAGCAGGGAAGAAATTGCCCAGTTGTGCGGTCGCGAGGTTGCGGAGCGAATCAAGGTGGTCAATCATGACGCCCATGATCTCCAGAATATGGTTTACCTGGGCAAAACCAGCCGGGGCACCGAGGTTTCTCTAAACCGTATCGCCGTCGAGGCGGATAAACTGATCCTTACGGGCGGCATAGTTTATCACTACATGGTGGGCTACGGCGGCGGCAGAAAAAGCGTTATTCCGGGGATCAGCTCCATCAAAACGATCCAGCAAAATCATCTCTGGGCGTTGGGACCAACCCTGGGCTCGGGGGCTAATCCAAATTCCATCTCGGGAAAGACCAGGGGCAATGAATGCCATGAAGACATGATGGAGGTTGCGGGCTTTGCGCAACCTGATTTCATCCTGAACGTGGTGCCAAATCCCGCGGGAGAAATCGCCGCGATATTTGGCGGCAATTGGATTTCCGCCTGGCAGGAAGGCGCCAAACTGATCGATCAGATTTACGCCTCTCCGATCCCCGGCAAGGCGGATATAGTTATTGCCTCCGCGGGAGGCTTCCCCAGGGACATCAACCTTTACCAGGCCGGGAAGACCATGGATAATGCCTATTGGGCCGTCAAGGACGGGGGCGCGGTCATTATCATCGCCGAATGCCGGGACATCCTGGAACCGCTTGAGTTTTCCGAGTGGTTTGAGTACCAATCGAAACTGGAAATAGAAAGAGCGCTCAGACAGAATTTTACCATTCCCGGCTGGGTGGCCTGGAAGGAACTGGAATGCACCGGGCGTGCCTCCTGTATTTTTATGACCAGGCCTGAGAACTCGAATTTCCTGAGAAAGGCCAATATGATCCCCACCACCGGCATGGATGAGGCGCTGGCGGTTGCCTATCGCCTTTGCGGGAGCAATGATCCCAGCATAACGATCATGCCGCACGGAGCCAACACCTTGCCAATATTGAATCAGACGCTTTGAATAAATCTAACCGATACCTGAAAATAAAAGGAGGAACACCATGAAAAACGCTTTTGTAAAAATCTTTTTATTGTTGACAGTGGTTCTATTTTCCGCTGGCCTGACCAAACCCACTGACTCTTTGGGCCAGGGGAAAATGGTCCTCAAGGCCGGCAGTTCCACCGCTGAGACCCACCCCTATAATCTTGGCCTTAAGCGGTTCAAGGAACTGGTCGAAAAGGGAACCGCCGGAAAAATAGAGATCCAGATATTCCACAGCAGCGCCCTGGGCGCCGAGCGGGAATTGGCCGAGGGAATGCAGATAGGCAGCGTTGACGTGGTTATTTCCTCCACGGGACCCCTGGGCGGCTTCGTTCCCAAAATGAATGTGGTGGATCTTCCCTTTCTCTTTCGCGACAAGGCCCATGCGTACAAGGTTCTGGACGGACCGATCGGCGCAAGTCTCCTGGGGGAGTTGGAGAAGAGAAATATCATCGGCCTGGCCTTCTGGGAAAATGGTTTTCGTCATGTGACCAATGCCAGGCGGGAAATTAAGGTCCCCGCGGATTTAAAGGGCTTGAAGCTCCGGACGATGGAGAACAGGGTACATATGGCCGCCTTCCGTCAGCTCGAGGCGGCGCCAACCCCAATGGCCTTTTCCGAGGTTTTTACCGCGCTCCAGACCAAAACCCTCGATGGCCAGGAAAATCCCATCCCGGTTATCTTTACCTCCCGTTTCTACGAGGTGCAAAAATTCCTTTCCCTCTCCGGCCACGTTTACTCGCCTGCGCCCCTGATGGTGAGCAAGCACACGTGGGATAAGCTCACGGAAGAGCAGAAGGGAGTTTTTAAAAAGGCCGCCATCGAAGCCAGAGACTATGAAAGAGACCTGATAACAAAACAGGAAAACGAACAAATCGATAAATTGAAGGCCGCCGGAATGACGGTGACCCTGGTGGACAAATCCCTTTTCCAGAAGGCCACCCTTCCTGTCTACAGCCAGTTTGAAGCGGAGTTCGGCAAGGAGTTGATTGAACGGATAGTAAACACTAAATAAGATTTTCAGGCTGAAGGCTGAAGGTTGTTAGTCGCTCCGGCCGAGATCAAATCAAGGCAGGACAGTGGTATGGCCGTCCCGGCCATGTTTCACGGACGGGACGGCCAGACCACCTGCAAAGTAAGTGAGGGACCCATCATCGATACTTTTTTTAAAATCATGGATGTTATTAACCGCATCGTCACCTGGGTCGTCGCGCTGATCCTGGGGGTCATGTCGGTCGTAGTGGCTTCACAGGTAGTTTATAGATATGTCCTCGAAGCCCCCCTGCCCTGGTCGGAGGAACTTGCCCGCTACTTTATGGTGTGGCTGGTCCTCCTGGGGGCGGGACTTGGCCTCAGGGCTAAGGCCCTGATCGGCATGGAGGCCCTGATTAATGTATTCCCGGCGCCGCTGAAAAGATTTGCCGTGGAGACAGTCCTTCTCTTTTCCCTCCTCTTTTTAGCAATAGTGTTTGCCTACGGGATTAAACTGACCATCATGAATCACGCCCAGTTCTCCCCGGCCATGGAAATCCCCATGTCCCTGCCTTACGCGGCCATACCCGTCGGGGCGCTTTTCATGATCGCCAACGCGATCCTTGTCGCGATGGAAAGGTGGCGTGGCAACTGATGGCGACGACACTCCTGCTTTTCCTTGGAGTTTTCTTTCTGATCAATCTCCCGATCGCCTTTTCTCTGGGCGCCTCGGCTACGCTCAGCATCCTTCTCCAGGGCCAGGTACCGCTGACCATTATTCCTCAGCGGATGTTCGCCGCGATTGATTCATTCCCCCTCATGGCCATTCCCTTTTTTGTCCTGGCAGGAAATCTGATGGGCTCCGGAGGAATATCCAAAAGGCTGATCCATTTTGCCACCTGTCTGATCGGCAAGGCCACCGGCGGCCTGGCCGTGGTGACGGTGGCAACCTGCATGTTTTTTGCCGCCATTTCCGGCTCTAGCGCGGCTACCGCCGCGGCCATTGGCACTATTCTGATCCCCGCCATGGTCAGGCATCGTTATTCGATAAGTTTTGCGGGGGCCACCGTCGCCTCCTCCGGCGAACTCGGGGTGATTATCCCTCCCAGCATCCCCATGGTCCTCTTCGGGGTGATGGCGGGACAATCCATCGGCGCCATGTTCGTGGCGGGCTTTATTCCCGGAATCATGATTGCCGCGAGCCTGATGCTCACCGCCTACATCATCTCCCGGGTCAAGGGTTTCGCCGGCACCCAAAAGGCTTCCCTCAGAGAAACCTGGAAGGCCTTCAAGGACGCCGTTCTCGCCCTCCTGATGCCCGTTATCATACTCGGGGGGATATACGGCGGCATCTTCACGCCGACCGAGGCGGCGGTGGTGGCCGTTTTCTATGGTTTTGGCGTCGGATTATTCATCTACCGGGAGATCAACCTCGTCAATCTGAAAGACATCCTCGTAAACTCGGCAATCACGACCGCAACCATTATGATCATTATCTCCACGGCCTCCACCTTCGGCTGGATTATGACGCGCGAGAGGATTCCGATCCTCATTGCCGAGGCATTTCTCGAAATCACCGCCAACCCGGCGGTCTTTCTTCTTCTGGTCAATCTGCTGCTCCTTTTTATCGGCACCATCTTCGAAACCTCCGCCGCCCTGATCATCCTCACCCCCCTGCTCTTCCCGATCGCGGTCCAGTTGGGCGTACACCCGATTCACTTCGGGATGATCATGATCGTGAACCTGGCCGTGGGAATGGTTACCCCTCCTTTGGGGATAAACCTTTTCGTTACCTGCAATATCGCGAAGATCCGCATCGAGGATATGGCAGGCTATCTCGTCCCCTATCTCCTGGTCCTGATTGCCAACATCTTCATCATAACCTACATCCCCCAGATCACCCTCTGGCTCCCTACGGTGATGGGCATGTTCCCTTGAAGTCAGGGGGAGGAGCGCTTTTCCCATGATCCCCAAGTTTACCCTTATTGAACAGACCCTGCCCGGCGAATCCATTGTTGATCTTGCCGCTGAGATTGAGCGGCAGCTCGCCAGGATGAATCTCCAGGACAAGATCACCCCCGGCATGTCCATCGCGATTACTGCGGGCAGCAGGGGGATTCACCGGATTGACGAGATAATCAGAGGGGTTGTCAGGCACGTCAAGTCTCTCGGAGGCAAACCGTTTATTGTCCCCGCAATGGGCAGCCACGGCGGGGCCACCGCCTCCGGCCAGATTGACCTCCTGCGGCAATTGAATATTACCGCCGAATCGATGGGAGTCCCTGTCCTCTCCTCGATGGAGGTTGTCGAGATAGGCTCAACCGACCAGGGGTTCGCGGTCTGTCTCGACAGATATGCCGCCCGCGCGGGTGGGATAATTGCCGTGGCCCGGATCAAGCCCCACACTGATTACAGAAGCCGGATCGAAAGCGGTCTGAACAAAATGCTCGCCATTGGCCTGGGAAAGCACAAACAGGCCCTCGCGATCCACCGATACGGGGTGGAAGGGCTGAAGAGGCTCATCCCCCAGGCGGCTCGGGTCATCCTGAATAATGCCCCGATTATGATGGGGCTCGCGGTGATAGAAAACGGACGTGATGAAACGGCAAGGATTATCGCCCTGGCGCCCGAAGATTTTGCCGGACAGGAACCGATCCTCCTTAAGGAGGCCCGCTCCCTCATGCCCGCCCTGCCCTTCCGCGAACTGGATATCCTGCTGGTGGGAGAGATGGGAAAGGACATCAGCGGGACGGGAATGGACACCAACATCATTGGCCGGGTTGGCATCAGCGGCGAGGAGGAATTTGGCGGTCTCAAGACGCGCTACATCGTCGTCCTGCGGCTTTCGGAGGCATCACACGGAAATGCCCTCGGGATTGGTCTGGCGGACATCACGACCCTGCGCGTGATGAATGCCATTGATTATCCGGTCATGCGCCAAAACGTCATTACGAGTACCTTCATCGAGCGGGGGAAGATTCCCCTCGCCTTCCCCAGCGATCGCGAGGCGATCGAGGGCGCGCTCCGGTGCCTCTGGCATGACAAGGCGTCGAACGCCAGAATTGCCTATATTCCCAACACCAAAACGATTGACCGCATTCTGGTCAGCGAAGGCCTTCTTGAGGAGTTACATGACAAAGAAAATATCAAAATATCCCGTCTGCCCCGGGAACTGCCCTTCGACCGCGAGGGAAATCTTCCCCCCTGGAACCTCCTCCTCTCCGGATAATTTCGAACCTATTCCCCCGGTTCTGCTCGATTTTCCGGACATTGCCCGCCTGAACAGGGGGTTTCTTAGCAATTGACACATCATGGCGTCCGTGCTAGGTAACCGCACAATTCTTATCAGAAAATGCACCGCTAAAGGAGCCCGCAGTGACATTTCAGGAACTTATTCTTTCCCTGGAGAAATACTGGCATTCTCAGGGCTGTGTGATCCAGCAGCCATATGACCTCGAGGTGGGCGCCGGCACGTTCAATCCGGCGACATTTCTGCGTGCCCTGGGTCCGGAACCCTGGAACGTGGCCTATGTCGAGCCATCCCGACGCCCCACGGATGGCCGGTACGGGGAAAATCCCAACCGGCTCCAGCATTACTACCAGTACCAGGTGCTCATGAAGCCGTCGCCGGATAACATCCAGGAGCTCTATCTCGATTCGCTCAGGCAATTCGGCATCGATCCCCTGGATCACGATATCCGGTTCGTCGAAGACGACTGGGAATCCCCTACCCTCGGGGCCTGGGGTCTGGGATGGGAGGTCTGGCTCGATGGGATGGAGATTTCTCAATTCACCTACTTTCAGCAGGTGGGCGGTTTTGATCTTAAGCCCGTCTCCGCGGAACTTACCTATGGAATCGAGCGGATTGCCATGTATATCCAGGGGGTTGATAATGTCTACGACCTCAGGTGGAATGACCACATCCGTTACGGTGACGTCCATCACCAGTCGGAGGTTCAGTTTTCCAAGTATAATTTTGAACTGGCCGATGTGGAAATGCTGCGGACCCTGTTTAACATGTATGAATCTGAGTCATTGAGAATCATCGAAAACGCGCTGCCGCTGCCGGCCTATGATTATTGTCTCAAGTGCTCCCATACCTTCAACATTTTAAACGCCCGGGGCGCGATAAGCGTGGCGGAACGGACCAGTTATATCGGGAGGGTCCGCAACCTGGCCCGTTTGACCGCCGAAACCTACTTGAAACTCCGCGAGGAAATGGGATTCCCCCTGCTGAATCGGGATTCACGGGAGATACAATGAATAAGGAATTATTTCTCGAAATAGGAACGGAAGAGATACCGGCAGGGTTCCTGCCGTTCGCGATGAGAGACATGGCGGATATTATGCGCCGCGAACTTCTGGAGCAGAGGCTCTCTCACGGGGAAATAAGAACATTTTCCACCCCCCGCCGGCTCGCCATGCTGGTGGAAAATATCGCGGACATGACCCGGGAGCAGAGGCTGGAAAAACTCGGCCCCGCCACAAGGGCGGCCTGGGACCAAACGGGAAAACCTACCGCCGCCGCCCTTGGTTTTGCCAGATCCCAAGGGGTCGATATCGCCGCCCTCGAAACCGCTAAAACGGAAAAAGGGGAGTATCTGTGTGTCCGGAAAACAATCCCCGGGGAAGAGACGGCCTCGCTCCTGCCGGATATCCTCTCCAGGCTTGTCTCCTCGATTCCCTTTCGTAAATCCATGCGCTGGGGAATTTCGGATTTTCGCTTCGCCCGTCCGATTCACTGGATCCTCGCCCTCTACGACGGGGCCGTGGTTCCCTTTCAGGCGGGAAATATCGCAAGCGGCGACATCTCGCGCGGCCATCGCTTCCTCAGCCCCGCGGAATTCACGGTCCGCGGCTTTGATGATTATCTGATAAAGACGAGGGAACGTCATGTCCTGATTGATCCTGAAGAAAGACGGCAAATTATCCGTGAGGAGGCCCTGAAGGCCGCCCTCGGCGTTGGCGGCGTGGTCCACCTCGATCCGGACTTGCTTTCCACCGTCTCTTTCCTCCTGGAACACCCGACGGTGGTCATTGGAGGATTCGATCAGGAATTTCTTGCCCTTCCCAAGGAGCTTCTCATGACCGTGATGATGTCCCACCAAAAGTACTTTCCCGTCACCGATAAGGAGGGAAAGCTTCTGCCATATTTCATCACCGTGAGCAATACCCCGGCCAGGGATCTGGAGGTCGTGCGCCGGGGGAATGAAAAGGTCATCCGCGCCAGGCTTGCCGATGCCCGTTTTTTCTTTGAAGAGGACAAGAAAATCCCTCTCCAGGCGCAGATGGAGGGGCTCCGTCAGGTCATTTTTCACACCCTTCTCGGCACCTCTTATGACAAGGTGACACGGTTCAGCAAGCTCGCTCTGCGCTTGGCCGAGTTCCTGGCGCCGGACGTCAGTCCTATTGTCGAGCGGGCAGCCTGGCTGGCCAAGGCGGACCTCCTGACCAAGATGGTTGGAGAATTCCCCGAGCTTCAAGGCGTAATGGGAAGGGAATACGCCCTGGCCGAAGGGGAAGATCCGCGGATTGCCGTTGCCATCTACGAACATTACCTGCCGAATGTTTCCGGCGGTGATCTTCCCCGCACCAATGCCGGGGCAATTGTGAGCATCGCCGACAAGATCGACTCTATCGTAGGCTTCTTTGGCGTCAACCTCCCGCCAACTGGGGCCGCCGATCCCTACGCGTTACGCCGTCAGGCCCTGGGGATTATAAATATCCTCATGGAGCGGGGTTATAAATGCGAACTGGCCTGGATGATCGATCTGGCCCTGGCGAATCTCTCGAATTACCTGAAGAAACCAGTTCCGCAGGTCAAGCAGGAGGTGCTGGACTTTTTCCAGAGCCGTTTTACCAACCTGCTTATTTCCCAGGGCCATCCCTACGATGTAGTAGAGGCCGTTGCGTCAGGCCGGGGAATATCCAACATCCTGGAGGCATGGGAAAAGGTCACGGCCCTGGAAACATTCAGATCTCATGGGGACTTTGCGGAGCTTGCGGCAGCGTTCAAGCGGGTGGAGAATATCATCAGAGGACAGCAGGATGGCCCTTCAGCAAGGGCCGAACTCCTTGTTGATGAGGAGGAGAAAAGGCTTTATGAGGTCTTTTGCGCGACAAGAGTGGCTGTTTTAGCCCTTCTCGAGACCGGCGATTACCTGGGTTGCTTGAGTAAACTTGCGGGGCTCAGAAAACCGATAGACGATTTTTTCACCTCCGTGATGGTAATGGCCAAGGAGGAGGACCTCCGGCGGAACCGGATTTCCCTGCTCCAGGAAATATCGCGGCTGATTCGGAAACTGGCAGACTTTTCCAAAATTCAGGATAGCGAAGGGTGATGACTGGTTGCCTGCCGGAGCAGATCCAAGGCGCCTTCGGTGTTTTTCCAGTTTTTTCCCATCCTTCTCCAGTATTCATACGCCTCGTCTGCCCCTCCGACTTCAACGAAGCCGGGTTCGCTACCTCGGGGTCTGACATGTCTCTTCTTTAGCAGATCACGGGCGACGAGGGGATATTGCTCCGTTGCGCTTGCCAACAGTTTAACGGCCTCTTCAATCCTTCCCAGTTGAATCAGCACCAGAGGCCGGGCATACAGGGTATCAACCAGGATGTCCTCGGGGTACTTTTCGCAGATTCGCAGCACCTCATCCGGTCTGCCAAGCGCAAACGCCGTCTCAATCGCAATTCCCCGGACCCCCTGATGGTCGCCCGGATTAAAGGAAAGAAGGCTGTTGAAAATGGCAAGCGCTTCCTTTAGCGCCCCCTCTCTATGCAGCGCAGTGCCTAATGCGGCATAGACCTGAAGAAAGGAACGGTTTTCCGGCCAGTTCCATTCCAGACGTCCCTCGCCGGCAACAAACTTCTTGGGGAAGGCGCTCATGCCAATGGCCACCGCTTCTCGCCAAATCTCCAGAGCCTCCTTCCTGTTCCCCTTATGCAGGCGCAATGAAGCCAGGTAATGACAGGCATTCAGATGACCCGGGCAGGATTCTATAATTGAACGCAGGATTTCTTCCGCCTGTACATGTTCACCATAGTCCATCAGGGTGGTCGCGGTCATGAATTTCTCTATCTGCCTGCCTTCATTGGCACGGTAGCAGAAGCGCCATTCATTGGGCAATATCTGTTCAATTTTCAAGACTTTCCCTGGCATGGATTCTCCCTGGGACCGGCCGCCCCCTGCCTTTGTCCAGTCTCCGGATACGCGTTCAGGAGGAGTGTTAAATAAAAAGGCCTCATCGTGTATCTGTAACGAGGCCTTTTTCTTGGATAAGGATAGGATATTTTACTATTTCGCTTTATCTGCCAGGGCCTTGCCGACCTTGAACTTGACCACCTTCTTCGCGGGTATCTTGATGGTCTTGCCAGTCTGAGGATTCCTGCCCTCACGGGCCGTCCTCTTGACAACGGAAAATGTGCCGAAACCAACCAGCGCCATCTTGCCGTTCTTCTGCAGCTCTGCCGCCACTGTCCCCTCAAAAGCGGCCAGCGCCTTTGCCGCCGCAACCTTTGTTACTTCCGCCTGTTCTGCCATTATTGCAACTAATTCTGCCCTTGTCATTCCTTCATTTCCCCCTTTCATTAGTGTAAAGTTAATTCCATGATTTCTGTATATGAAGAACAAATCCCAGCCCAGCGGATCTGATTCCTCCCTATCTTCAGTTTCTAAACACGAGACCTCTTGGACAGCACCCCGCTTGAAACCAGCAACCCTTTACAGCAATCGTATCGCCGGGATTATGAAACGACATTCGCGGTTACATAACAGGACTGGCAGACATTCGCAAGCCCCTCTATACGGTTTTGCGGATGGGTAGCATAAAAATCCGGCCAATTCAAGCTTTATCAAGCATTTTTAAAAAATAATGTACCGATCAGGGCGGATTGGAGACAGATTCAATAAAGGCAGAGGAGAATTGTCTCTTACAACTCGATGATCATGGCAACTTCATCGCAGAAATCAGGGTATTTCGGACAATGGAAGCAGTCGGACCACACCTTCTCGGACAAGGTTGAGCGATCCACTTTCTTAAATCCCAGGCACCGGAAAAATTTTGTCTTATACGTAAGGGTGAAAACACGAAACAATTCCAGCGTGATCGCCTCTGATATGCAGGCCTCGACTAATTGTCTGCCCAGTCCGCGCAACCGGCAGCTTTCATCCACATAAAGAGAGCGGATCTCGGCCAGATTTTCCCAGATAATATTCATGGCGCAGACCCCCTTAAGAGAACCATCATCATCTATGTATACGAAGAAATCCCTGAGGCTTCCGTAGATGTCCATGAGCGATCGGGGAAGCATTTCCCCCTTTTGCGCGGAAATGTTTATCATCCGGTGTATCGTCTTGACGTCGCTTACCTTGGCCTTCCTGAGCATAGATTTCTCCCTCAACATTAATATGAAAATGGATTGAGCCAATTATGACGACTTCGTATAAAGCAGGGGCACTGCAGCGCCTTCCCTTGCCTCCTGGAGCATTTCGCGGGCATGATCGATGGTCTTTGCGGTGATATTGGCCCCACCCAGCATCCGGGCAACCTCTGCCGTCCGCTGATCTTCCGAGAGCAGTTCAACGGAGGTCGTTGTCCGGCCGTCGCTGGATTTCTTTTCGACGCGGTAATGCCGGTGTCCATAACAGGCAATCTGGGGAAGATGGGTAATGCACAAGATCTGACAATGAGCCGCGGCCTCCCGAAGTTTTCTTCCCACCGTCTGGGCCGTCGCGCCGCCGATGCCGCTGTCTACCTCATCGAACACGATGGTCCCGGTCCGGGCCGTGGCGGCAAGCGCCCTCTTCATGGCCAGAATGATCCGGGACAGCTCCCCCCCTGAGGCAATACGATTCAAGGGCTTGAAATCCTCTCCGGGGTTGCTCTGAAGGTAGAATTCGACCTGATCACCGCCCTTTTCGTTGAATCCCTCATTCCCTTCGACCGGCGTTACCTTCTCAAAGACCACCATGAACCCTGCCCCGGCCATTCGCAGGGAATGTATCTCCTTCTCTATCGCCTGCGCCAATACTTCGCCAGTCTTCCTTCGCTGACGGGAAAGCTCGCCCGCGAGTTGCTGAAGCACCCTCCGGCAATCCCCGCGTTCCTGCTCCAATTGTTCCTGCTCCTCTTCAAGGGAGGACATTTCGCTTAACTCCTGGACGATTTGAAGCCTCTTATGCAGAACCCGTTCGAGGGACCCCCCGTATTTACGTTTCAGCCTCCCCAGGAGTTCCAGCCGGTCCTCTACCGAGTTAAGCCGCTGAGGGTCGTGGCTCAACCTTTTTTCGTAATCCCTTAGTGTGAGGGCCATATCCTCAAGTTGATAATAAAGACTGTCACAACTTTCCGGGGGGATGCCGTGATTTGGATCTATCCTGTGGATTTCCTTTAAGCTGGAGATGACACGGTTGAACTCTTCCAGCACAGACCCTCCCCGGGCATAAAGGGCGTCATGGGCGCTCCTGGAGAGTTCCCGGAGTTTCAGGGAGTGGCTGAGAATCTTCTTCTCTTCCGAAAGGGCCTGGTCCTCTCCCGCTTTGACGTCAGCCGCCTCCAGTTCCTGGAGCTGAAACCTGAGAAATTCTTCTTTTTCTTCCCTCATGGCCTTTAGGGTCCGCAACTGGTTCATCCTTGCGCCAAGTTCCAGATAGCGGCCATAATATTTGGCGAAGTCCTGCCGGAGGGGGAACAATATACCGAATTCATCGAGAATATCGATGTGATTTGCCCCGTTGAGGATTGCCTGATGTTCATGCTGAGAGCAGATATTGATCAGGCTTTCGGCAAGGCTGGAGAGCGCTGCCAAAGTCACGCTCGTGCCGTTTATATAAGCCCGATTTCGCCCGGACCGGGAAACCACTCGCCGAACAAATAATTCATCCCCCGGGTCAATCCCCATTTCCCTGAGGGGCTGCTGAAGCGAATCCAGCCCTTCGGTACTGAAAATCGCCTCGACCTGCGCCGTTTCCTCGGAGGAACGGATAAGTTCTGCCGATGCCCGGTCTCCCAGGAGAAGTCCCACCGCTTCGATAATGATGGATTTACCCGCACCTGTTTCACCGGTAATAATGTTCAACCCCCTGTCGAAAAGAACGCAGAGTTGATCGATGATAGCAAAATTGGTGATTCTTAGTTCAGCAAGCATTCCCCTTTGCCTTTGGCTTCCAGCGGTCGTAAACCGTAAGCGACTATAGGGGAAAGAAGAACCTCTGTCAAGTACGGCTCTGGCGGACGGAGGCTGCCTGGGTAACGCCGAAGGGGGAAACCATGTCTAGCCTTTCTATGAGAATACAGGAGTCAGAATACAAACAATGCGTAAAGATTCAGTCTTGAGTGGCCGAGTTAAGACAAATATTGCCTGCCCTTGAGAGCGTTTCTTGCAAAACTCCAGCGGACGCGACGGAGCGCGTCCCTCCAGTCCCCAAAACATGTCATTTTCGGCGCCTTTTGGAGGGCCTAGCGAAGTCGTGGCCGTCTTTACCGTGCGTCTTGCATTTGGCTCCCCATGTAACTGAGTCTTTACAACAATACTAT
>JAXMLI010000010.1:0-5313 GCA_034368785.1 Smithellaceae bacterium
CACTTTAGCATGCGGACAAACATACTTTTTAAGATATTGGACGCCGCCATAATGGTCAAAATGTTCGTGTGATATCAATATCAGCGTGATTTTGGACGGGTCGAGTCCCAGCTTTTTCATATCTTCTGTCATTAACGCAGCATCATCCTTATTAATACCGGTATCAAGCATTACTAATCCATCGCCTGTATCTATTACGAATGCGCCTACTGCGGTCGTACCGACAAAATAAAAATTGTCGAATAGCTTTATGGGAGCAACAGAAGGATAGGGAAGACGACCAAAAAGCGTTGGTGGCAGCGGATCAGGATCAGGCAGGTTCACATACGGAGCTGCTGCCCCAGGTGCCTTAAGCGCGGCCGCTGCTTCGACTAAAGTAAGTGCATCCGCTGTTCCTGATAACGGTATGCCTTTGGCCGTCGCGCTGGTAACGCCAATAGTCAGCACAATAAGTAGTAAAAAAAATCGGCAAGCGGTTTTTTTCATAATGCGTTTTTCCTTTCCTTCCTGGTGGAGCGAACTAATGATTTATTCGCAACACCCTGATCCTTATCTATGCACGGACAATAGCCTGGCGAGAAGCCACTCAAAGCTGTATTTGCCGCCGGCTTTATCCCAGAGTTTCAATAAAGGGTAATACAGAATCAGCAAAAGCACCGCCAGCGCAAAAGCCGTCGGAGTGCCCACCAAAAAGACAAACCATGAAGCCCCGCAATCCCCGCCCAGCAGATGATTTGAAAAAAAGTAGAGCATGGCGTCGTTTCCTGCTCCGCTCGAAAGGAATATCGGATAGTGGCATATGACCATTCCGTTAAGGGCCAGCGCTCTCAAGACATCAACAGAATCAACTCATTGCATAGCCACACTTTCCACATCCTTACTGGGCCGGGATCGTAATCTGGGGCAACGACTCTTGCTTGCCGGTATCGGCGAGGGAAAAAATCAGCACAATGAAAGATATTGCTCGCTTGGAAACAAGATCGCGATCGTCAACCCAGAACCAGTGATTGCGATATTTGACCGAGACAGATGCATCCTGTGGCTCTCTGTCTGAACTATTTACCAGAAAACCACCTTCGCGACCTGCTTTCCCGGTTGCCTCACGAATACCTGGACTGGCTCGTTTCTCGGACATGTCCTTTTCGGGCACTTCGACACGCGCCGCCATGAAGGCCAGTATATGCATCATCGAAAAAGTACGCATCGCGATCTCCCGGTTATTTTCGGGGGCGCTGCCGATTACCAGATTGTACTGGTCGGTTGCCTGATCGAGTCCCAAAAGGTCGCGCAACTCTTTTACCTGCGATAGGACTTCAGCATTGCCGGGTTTTAATAAGAAGGAGATGAATATGTCTTCCTGCTTGTCCTTTTGCTTGACTGTTTTGATGCTGATGGCGCCTTCCAATTGAAGACTGCTCATTAGTTCGATGACGCGCCGGAATTTCTCTTCTGCCGGTCTATAACCGGCAATGGTGGCGGACTCGTTCCGGATGCCGTTGATCGAGGCTACCCCCAGTTTGAAGATCATATCCGCCGGCACACCCGACTGTATGGCAAAGAACAGATGCGACGGAGGGAGTGGGGTCATCAAGCTTTTGATGAAAGCGTACCCGGTCATCGGCACGTAGGTGATGGTCGGCCGGTCGGTGTATCTGCCGGCAATGCCGGCCTCGATGGATGCCGAAGAGCTGAAACTGGACAGGATCCCCTTGCCGCCCAGGTTGACGCCCGTTTCCAGACTGTAACCGGCGACAATCTGCCCCACATCCACAAAGAAGACAGGTTCAACATAACGCATTTTGACAATGTTGAGGAGGATCTGGCGCTTCCAGGATTCGGTGAGCGTCGCGTTGTAGTCAAAACGGTCGCGGGTAACGGTGCCGGGGCCGACCGATGCGCAACCCGAAAGAACCAGAATCATCAACCCGAAAAAAATGATGCCGCCGTGTTTCCTCATGATGCCTCCTCCTGAATGGTCATGCACCAACCTTGACGCTCTCGCAACAAGTCGCGCACCTCGTCACACCGGCGAATCCCGGATCGGGGTCCGGGACAGGCGCCGGTGTCCAGGATATTTTGAAAGTACTGGATTCCGCCCCGGTTTCCACCGGGGTGACACACCGGAATGACAAAACGATACGAAATCCAAAACCGGTCTATTTGAATACATCCTCCAGCCAGTCGAACAGAACTTGGCTAACCAAGCTTCGGTTCTCCATGACGCAATGGTTTGTAGCGCCTTCGACAGTCGGTGTAATGACCATTTTCTTCATTTGGTTGGGAAGGCCGTCCATGATAACCTTTTGCTGCCGCTTGACCTCCTCGCTCTTATACTCACCCTCGCCAACGATGAGCAGAGCCGGAACGGCTATTTTGGTCGGGTCAAAGGTAAACCCTTTATTGGCTGCCGCGAGACCGGAAGGCTTGTCCATAGATACGCCCCAGCGCCAGCAAATAGCCTTTACGATGTTGCCGTGAAAGGTTGTCCAGGAAGCGATTTCCTTTTTTGATGCCAGGACTACCGGCATCGTGGAGAAAAGGGGGTAGGCGTCAACGACGCCGGAATTCATGGCAATTGCCTTAATCCTGGGGTCGTGCATGGCGGCCTGGGGCACAAACCCGCCGCCGCCGCTATATCCGTAAGAGGCCAAATACCTGGGATCTACATCGGCACGGCTGAGGGCATAGTCAACGGCAGCCTTCAGGGGAACATGCATGTCGGGCCTGAAGGGTTTCCCATACATGGGGAGGAGCCCCTGCCCCGGCAGATCGACGGTCATGAAGTTGTAGCCCCGGTCGAAGGCTTGGGGGGCGATATAGAAGAAGAGATCCTCGGCAAAGGTCTCACCGCCGCCGATCATGATCAGGGTCTTCGCAGGTTTTGTTCCTGCGGCCGCCTTACGGAAATATCCCGGAAGCACCGTTCCTTCAAAGGGAATCTCGAAATATTCCAACGGTGGATCAAAAAGCTCTCCTGCCTTTTTCAAGAGATTTCGACTCTTGAGCGCCCTTTCCTTCATGCGCGGATCGTCCGGCAATATTGAGAGGAGCGATATACGATAGTAGTAAGAAGCGCGCTGCAACTGATCGCGGGCGCTCACCTTGTGGCCGCCGGCAAGGGATTTCTCTCCACGGGCCTCGGCAAGGGACGCCATTTTGAACCATTCCTCCTGCCAGCTTGCAGCGTCGCCGTCCTTTATCTTAGAGGCGACATAAAAGGCCTCGCCGATCTCGACACCGTGGTTCACCGTGGAACCGAGAACGAGCGTTCCGAAGTTGAAATCCATATCCGTATCGTTAAAATGATAGCGAACGCCGGTATCGTGGGCATCGAAGACTTTCTTTGTTTCAGTGCTTTGCGCCGTTTTTGCTTTCGTGGTTTTTTTCTTTTCCGCTGCATGGGAGACACCGGTTCCCCCACTTGTCAGGACAACAGACACCAGAAACATGACCGCAACTGCTAAAATTCTCTTGAACATTGCAACCTCCATTTCTTTCGAATCTAAGACCGCTGTTTTTCTGTTTTCGCCTCAGGGCAGGCGTTCCCAGACCAGACTGACAACCCCCTGGACGCCGCCGAGGAGCAGGGGGCCCTTCAAAGTAAGATACTTTTCATCGAATTCGAAACGGCGCTGCTGATCCGTCCCCACCCAGTTGGGGAGAAGGGCGGCCTCGATGTGGTGCACGATGGTCCGTTCATCGGGATTGACGGAATAGGTCCCGTAATAGGCGGTATATCCGCCGAACGCCGCCCGCACCTCGGCCTCGGATGTGGCAAGGGGGTCATCCGACGTAAACCCGGGACGGTCGGGGTTCATGAGCTGCACGGCCATACGCCCATCCGTTTCATAGATGAGCCTTCCCCGGGCATCCTTTCCGAAGGGGTATGTCGTCTTTCCGTTTGCGTCCTGACAATGGAAGGATACCAGTTTCCAGGAACCGGCCAGTTCGGGTATGACTTCGCTGCTTAAGCTGTGAACCCTCCCCTTCGCCGCATCCGCTTTCCTTTCGCCCGGGCCATGACTTATACCGGCGCAGCCGCCGATAAACAGGACAACCATTGAGATCAACAGATAAGTGGATTTTATCATGGCATTAAATTGACAAGCGCTTGTTTTCAGGGTGCTGCGGTATATGATATTCAAAGGGGGGTGTCAACACTATTCTTTACAATATGACTGTTTCACGGTGCTGGAAGAGGTCCTGTTTTTATGCCGATCCCCTCTTCGAAGCATAAAAAAAGCCCCAACCTCGCTATTTACTTTGCTGGTTCTTGTTCGGCGAGTTAGTTACGATATTTGTACGAATTTACCTATAATAAATTCGACTTTACTTTAAGGAAAGAACAAAATGCTTAAACAATACGAAGCCATCTATAAGAACGGACAACTACAGTGGATAGGTCCCCCACCTGTGGTAATCGAAAACCGGCGTGTCATGATATCGCTGGCAGACGAGGGAGATGAGCCGAAGTCCATCAACATTCCCAAGCTATTGAGCCAGACGCGAGGGAGTCTTGGCCGTCGTATGACTATGGAAGAGATTGATACAGACATCCGTACCATGCGAGACGAATGGACAAGGAAATGGGACCGGTGAGCGGCTGTATAATAGACACCAATATACTCATCTATCACCTTGCTGGGGTCCTCACAGATCAAGCCGAAGAAACTTTAGCGGGTGTACTGGAAAGTGGATCTTATATTTCAATCATCACCCGTATTGAGTTGCTTGGGTGGCGGAAGCATTCTCCAGATTCCCTTAAAGCTGCAGGAGTGCTGCTCCAGTCCGTCTCAGAAATTCCCCTGCATGAAGAGATAATCCATCTGTGCATTAACTTTCGACAGAATTATCCCATCAAGCTACCCGATGCCATAATAGCAGCGACTGCTCGGAATGCAAAACTTCCTCTGATGACTAGAAATATGACGGATTTTGAAAGGATTCCAGAACTGAAAATGGTAGACCCTTTTTCGCAAATTAACGGCTGAAGCTGCTGGAGGGCTGGAGTGGGGCCATGCGAGGTATTTGATATCAGGTCGAGTACTGCTGAAAGGGTGCCTACTGGGAAGATCGTTATCATGCAGCATGGTGGGGAGCATGCCTTTAGTGGAGAAGGTGAAAACGCCTTTGGGCCACAGGGGCAAAGGAAGAGAAGTCATAGAAGGCGGTAGATGGTATCAGGTTCGGGAGGGACCTGCGTTGTATAACGCTCTTTTCGGGCCTGAAAAAGAAGATATAGGCCCCGAAAACATCTATCATTGGAGCCTAAATCCTTAATAATCAGCCACATGACGTGGCCCGACCCCGCTA
>JAXMLI010000011.1:0-11213 GCA_034368785.1 Smithellaceae bacterium
TGAAGGGGAGGGAGAAGGACCTGCAAAGACGGCCATTGTGCCTCAAAAAGAACCTGATAAGGACAAGCGCAATTATCTAACCGGACATTCACGCCGCTAAGGGGGGTATTTTATGACGGGAAGACGGCTGATCCTGTCAGCATTGATCTCCATTGTCCTTCATACCCTGGCAGTATCCCTGCTTGGCCTGGTTCAGATTAGACTGGCCGGCAAAATGGACAATGTCCTGATTGTAGACCTGATGGAGACGCCCAGGGAAGTAAAGGACGACGAGTACAGAACAACCAGCAAGGCTTCCCGACCCCCGCCAACAAAGATCCACGAGGGCGAGGCGACGGGGCCTTCCATTAAGCAAAAAAACGGCCGGACAAGTTACCGGATTTACATCCGGCAGGTTAAGGAGAGGATTCAGCTTAGATGGAACCACCCACCGGAGGTCCAACAGGGAAAACTCCGGGGGATCACGGTAATCAGATTCATGATCAATCGTAGCGGATACCTGCTTAAAGCCTCCATTGAGCGCTCCTCCGGCTCTGATCATCTTGACCGGCATTCCCTCATGACCGTTGAGGAATCGGCGCCGTTCGGGGCAATGCCTGTTGATCTTGACCTGGTTACTCTCCAGGTGGTGGCCCGCTTCCGCTACGCTGATGATTAAGGATGACGACTTCGTAAAAAGTCCAGGTTCCGGGGACACGTTCCGATCCCTTCGGGCTTCCGGAACAAGCCCCCTCCCCCGACGCCTCATTCCTCGGGATTTGCGCGCCTTGCCTGCGGCCTGCCCCGGCGAAGGCCGGGGGCCTTTTTACGAAGCCGTCCAAAATTCAAGGCTTCACGACTTTTTACAAGTTCGTCAAGGATATCAGATATGAAGATAAAAATATTTGGCGCCTGCTGGAGCATACTCCTCATTCTGACCGCGCCCCATGGCCTCTGGGCAAAAACCTACACGGACGACTTAGATCGACGGATCACGCTTGCCAAACCGCCGGAAAGGATTGTCTCCCTCGCCCCGAATGTGACGGAGATCCTCTTTGCGCTGGGGATGGGCGGCAGCGTTGTCGGGGTAACCACCTTTTGCAATTACCCACCGGAAGTCAGCCGGATAGCCCGGATTGGCGGGTTCGTTAATCCTTCCCTGGAAGCAATCATCGCCCTCAATCCGGATCTGATTATCGGGACCGCCGACGGCAATAAAAGGGAAACGGTGGAACAGATGGAGCGGCTTAATCTGCCGGTTTATATTATCAACCCGTCCTCTCTGGACGGGGTCTTTTCTTCGCTGATAAAGATCGGCAATCTTACGGGACAGGGTAAAAATGCCCGGGAACTTGCTGTATCACAGAGGAAGCGCCTCGCCCGGGTTGAAGAGAAAACGAGAGGTAAAGACCGGCCGAAGGTATTCCTTCAGATAGGCCTGGAACCGATAGTCACGGCGGGGAAGGACACCGTCTTCACGGAACTGATAGAACTCGCCGGCGGCCGGAATGTCTTTGATCAGGCCAGGACCCGGTACCCCCGCCTTGGCATTGAGGCGGTCATCAGGGAGAGGCCTGAAATAATAATTGTCACCTCGATGGAGGGGGCCGAAGACTTTTCAAAGGCCAAACGGTTCTGGCGCAGATGGCCCGGGATCCCGGCGGTCAGGAACGACCGGATATTTCGGATTGACCCGGATATGATTAATCGCCCCTCCCCCAGGATCATCGACGCCCTGGAGATCCTGACGGACCTGTTCCACCCTGATTAGCTGTTCAGGCTGCAGCGTTTTAGCCTTCCGCCTTACACCTCTCTTTTATTGCATTTCTGCAATCGCCTCAGCCAATTTACGTTTGGCCTCCAGGACGCGATCCCTGAGCTGGAGCTGCTCGGTCATGGTTTTTCCTTCCAGGACCGCCTTCCGCCCCCGGAGCCTTGCCGTCTCGTGGTACAGATCTTCCAATACAGCGCCCCAGTCAATGAGCTCATCTGCTATCGCGCCCGGAACGGCGCAGGTCACCTCGCCGGGCCTGAGGATTATTTCCTCGAGATATTCGGGGATATGGACCCGCCAGCCGTATTTCTTCCTGATCAGATCGGCCAGCACCTGCTGACCTGAGTATTCGCCGTGGACCAGGAAGACCTGCAAATGGGGGGAGTTGAAATTGCCGAGCCAATCCAGCAGCTGCTGCTGGCCGGCATGACCGGAAAAACCATTGATCGTAAAAACCCGGGCCAAAACTGCCACCTCTTCGCCCAGGATGTTGACCCGTTTCGCCCCGTCCACGATCCTTCGCCCCGTCGTTCCCTTCGCCTGAAAACCGACGAAAACGACGCTGGCCCCGGGGCGCCAGAGGTTATGGCGCAGATGGTGTTTTATCCTTCCCGCATCGGCCATGCCGCTCGCGGAGATCACGACCGCCGGACCCTTTCTGTTGTTGATAGCCACCGATTCTTCCCTGGTTTCGGTGAAGTGCAGCTGCCTGAACTTCAGGGGATTCTCGCCGTTCTTAAGTATTGTCGCGGTTTGTTCATCGAAATACTCGTGATAACGCTGGAACACCTCCGTGGCCTTGATGGCCATGGGGCTGTCCACATAGACCGGCATATCTTTGGGCATCCGTCCGGCCTTGTCCAGCAGATAGAGGGAATAGATCATCTCCTGGGTGCGCTCGACGGCAAAGGCGGGGATGATCACCTTCTCGCCGCGGCGGTAGCTGTAGTCGATGGCTTCGGCCAATTCCGCGAGACTTTCATCCTCGTTTTTATGGTTCCGCTCGCCATAGGTGGATTCCAGAAAGAGAAAATCCGCGCAGTTCACCTTGCTGGGATCACGAACCAGAAGCTGAGCGGGACGTCCGATATCGCCGGAGAAGAGCAGTGTCATGGTCTTGCCCTCTTCCTCTATCGTCAGTTCCACCAGCGCTGCCCCCAGGATATGTCCGGCATCCCTGAGGATGAACGAAACACCGGGGAATGGACTGAACGGACTATCGTAGGATACGTCCTTTATGAGGGGTAAGGCGTCCCGGGCGTCCTTCAAGGTGTAAAGGGGGGTAACCGGTCCTTCTCCATGACGCTGTCGCTTCACGCTGCGCCATTGAGACTCCATCTCCTGAACATGGGCGCTGTCCAGGAGCATGATATTGAGCAGTTCCCTCGTAGGCGCCGTGGTATAGACAGGCCCGCGAAAACCATTCTTCACCAGTCTCGGCAGCAACCCGGAATGATCTATATGGGCATGGGTGATGATGAAAAAATCGATCCCGCTGGGATCATATATATCCACCTGAATATTCCTCTTATCACTTTCCGCCCCGCCCTGGTGCATTCCACAATCGATCGCGAATCTTCTGCCGTTAGTCTCGATTACGCTGCATGAACCGGTTACCTCTCTGGCCGCGCCGAATAACTTGATCTTCATGATTTCTCCCTAGTTTTATAAACAGGTACGAGTATTCTTACAATTCCCTCGCCGCCAGATCCTGCCAAAGCCGCTCCACCACCGCCCGAAGCCTTTCGACCTCGCCCTCATTATCGATTACCGCCTGGGCGTATTTTATCTTCTCATCAATCGGCAGCTGGGCGGCTAAACGCTTCATGGCTTCTTTCCTGGTGAGACCGTTGCGCTTCATGAGTCTCTTGTACTGCTCACCTACGGGAATATAAACCAGGATCACCAAATCGAAAAGGGGAGCCAGGCCGGCCTCCACCAGGAGGGGCACATCGGATACCACCACGGCTGCGGGGCGCTCCTCTTTTATCGCCTCAAGCTGCTCATGCCAGCGCGTCAAGACGTGGGGATGGATGATCGCGTTCAGGACGGCCATATCCTCCCCGCGGTCAAAGACAATCCTCCCCAGTTCAGAGCGGTTAATTGTGCCATCGGGATTAAGGACCGCCTCGCCAAAGCGCTCCAGAACCTCTCTCCTGGCCGGCCCGTCCCTATCAATGACCTCGCGGGCAAGCAGGTCAAGATCGATGATGATCGCGCCCAGGGAACGGAAGATCCGCGCCACGGTGGATTTACCGGAGGCGATGCCGCCTGTGAGGCCTATGTGCAACATGCCCGTTTCACCTGTCGCTAATCCCCCTGTCCAATACGACGGAGAAGCAATTCCTTGAACTCCAGGTAATCGTTGGACAGGAATATTGAGTCCCCGGTTCTTTCATCAATGTCCTTCATGCTTGCCGGCAGTTCCGGGCTGAATCCCAGGGTTTCTTCGATGGCCTCGGGAAACTTTGCCGGGTGGGCCGTCTCCAGGGAGACACAGAGGGAAAAATCGCCTTTGGCTGCCAGATACAGTTCAAGACCACGCCAGCCGACCGCGCCGTGTGGTTCCAGCAGGAGCCCGTAATCGCGATAGACCCTCGCGATGGTTTCCAGGGTCTCCCGGTCGGAAATACTGACCGCGTAAATGTTCTTCCTCATCTCCGCCAAATCAGGGTAGCGGTAAACCCGCCCCTTGCGATCTACTGTTCCTCCATAGAGGTGAAAAAATCTGGCCAGATTGCTTGGATGACCAACATTCATGGCGTTCGACAGGCAATCGCGGGAGGGATCGACCTTCTCGTAGAGGCCTGTAGCGAGATAGCCCGGAAACTCGTCGTTTTCGTTAACCGGCATCACGAGCTTCTTCACCGGCAATCCCATCCGGCGGGCATATTCGCATCCCAGGGCGTTGCCGAAGTTTCCCGAGGGTACGGAAAAGACAATCTCCTCGCCACCCTGGGCGAGCTGTCCATAGGCCCAGACGTAATAGATGATCTGGGGCAGGATCCGCCCGAAGTTGATCGAGTTGGCCGATGTGAAGTTCAGCGCGCCCAAATCAGGATCGGCAAAGGCCTGCTTCACGAGATTCTGGCAGTCGTCAAACTTTCCGGCGACGCAAAAGGCCTGGACATTCCCGCCGATACTCTCCAACTGCCGCTTCTGTCTCTGGCTGACCTCATCTTTGGGATAGAGGATAAAGACCCGGGCTCCCTCTACCCCCTGGAAGGCCGCGCCCACGGCGCTTCCCGTATCCCCGGAGGTGGCCACGAGGATATTGAGAAGTCGGCCGCCGGGGCGGTAATAGGCCATCAGACGGGCCATAAGGCGGGCGGCAAAATCCTTGAATGAAGCAGTCGGTCCCTGATCCAGTCGAAGGATAAATTTTCTCTCCGTCACCCGTTCCAGGGGCACGTCGAAATTGTAGGCATCGGAAATTATCCCGGAGAGCGCCCCGGCGGGAATCTCATCCGCAAGGAAGGCCTGCGCCACCAGATTGGCCGCCGCGCTGTAAGGTTTACCCCGCAATGAATTCAGGTCTTCCACCGATAAACGCGGGATATAATCCGGCATGTATAGCCCTTCATCGGGGGCCTGACCCTGCAGGAGCGCTTCCCTGAAGGTCACCGTCCCTTTGCGGGACGAAAGTCCATTCGCGCCGGGAAGATCACGATTGGTGCTGAAATAATTAATTTTTCTCCCCATGATCCAATAACTCTCCTGAAAATATTAAACTACCGCCCGGCAGACAGTTGGTATGATCTCAGATAATCGAGGAACAGTTTATGCTGAGGCGACAGTTTAAAACCTTTGCGATGTATCAGGTAGATTGACCGTTTAAACTCCAACTCGACGATAGGAATCTCAATAACAACACCCGCTGCCAGTTCCCGGGTCACGGCATGGATTGAGATTATCGAGACGCCCAACCCGGCAATCACCGCTTCCTTCACCGCTTCGGAACTACCGAGTTCGCATGATATATTAAGACGATCCAGGGAGGAAACGCCCTTTTCTTTCAAGGCCTGCTCGATAATTTCTCTGGTGGCCGATCCCCTTTCCCTGGTAATGAACGGTTCCCGCTGGACCTCCCCGAGGCCTACATCCTTCCTTCCCTGCCAGGGATGGCCTGAGGCCGCTACCAGGATGAGACGATCCTGCCAGAGTGGTTCCGCGTAAAGCCTCTGGTTCAGGGGATTCTTCCCGACAACGCCGATCTCTCCCTCATTCCCCAGGATGTTTTCAATGACTTCCGCACTGTCGGCATTCTGGACATGAGACCTTATCCTGGGATAACGCTTTCTGAACGCGCTCAGGATCGGGGGGAGGATGTAAGTCGCGGGAATCGTGCTGGCGCCTATATGTATCTCGCCCGCCTCGTCTTTCCCGAGCTGATCGATCTTTTCCCTGGCCTCTTCGCGCAGTTTCAGTATCCGTTTGGCATAGTCATAAAGGATCTTGCCCGGGGCGGTCAGGGTAAGACCGCGGCTGTTCCGGTTTATCACTTGCGAACCCAGGACTTCTTCGAGATTTTTCACCTGTTTCGTGAGGGCCGGCTGGCTCAGGTACATGCGCCGGGCCGCGCCACTGAAGGTACGCTCTTCCACCAGGTAGAAGAGGGTCTCGAGTTGCTGCATGGTGATATTCTTACGGCTGTCGTAAAGCATGGCGACAGATAACATAACCCGCGGCTATTTTCCACGGGGGATTAATAATATTTTTATATTTGACTTATTACCGGTTCATGACTAATGACAGCGCATGTCAGGATCGCACAACAACAGCAGAAAGGAAAATTCATGTTCGAGAAACTTCGTCTCACCCAAACCGTATCCGGTGGCGGTTGAGCCTGCAAGATAGGTCCGGGCGACCTGCAGGCGGCACTGGCTGATCTGACTTTCTACACCCATCCCGACCTCATTGTCGGCATGGAGCATTCCGAAGATGCCGGGGTTTACCGACTGCGGGATGATCTGGCGATAATTCAAACGGTGGATTTCTTTACCCCCATTGTTGATGATCCGTATACCTTCGGCCAGATCGCCGTCGCCAATTCCTTAAGCGACGTCTACGCCAAGGGAGGGAAACCCATAACCGCGATGAATATAGTTTGCTTCCCCATCTCACGGATGGATGTCTCCATTCTGAGGGAGATCATGAGGGGCGGGCTCGACAAGATGCGGGAGGCCCAGGTGGTGCTCCTGGGTGGACACAGTGTGGCCGATGAGGAGATCAAATACGGTCTCTCCGTTACCGGTTTGGTCCATCCCGACAAGGTCATATTGAACAGGGGCTGCCTCGCGGGGGATAAACTTGTCTTGACCAAGCCCCTCGGCACGGGCATTGCGGGCAGCGCCCAGAAGGCCCAATTGGCCGGGATGGGGCTCGCCGAAGAGACGATCACTTCCATGACCGCCCTCAACAGGAAGGCCTCTGAGTTGATGATTGCCGCGGGCGAGGTGCATGCCTGCACGGATGTGACAGGGTTTGGACTCCTGGGCCATGCCTCCGAGATGATCGAGGGCGCGGAGGTGGGAATGGTGATTGAATCATCCCTGGTCCCCTATTTTGCCGGCGTCCGGGAACTGATCGAGGCGGAGACCATCCCGGGCGGTCTTGAACGGAATCGGACGTACCGGCTTCCCATGATTGACCGCAACCCAGGCTGCCCGCAATGGCGATGGGATCTCCTGTTTGATCCCCAGACATCGGGCGGACTTCTCATCAGCATCGCCGCCAGAGCGGCAGAGGAACTGGTGCAACGTATGCACGAAGAAGGAATCCCCGCGGCGGCGATCATCGGTGAGATAGTAACCGGGGACAAGGGCAGGATCAGGGTGGTCTGACGACTTTATTGCGGATTGCATATTGCGGACTGAAAAAGAAACACGCATGAGCCGTTGGCTCGCAAAGAAAGGGGCATGAAAATTCGCCAGGCGAGACGCCTGACCTATTGAAACTGATTCATACCCCTCAATAATAGGACAGGCGTCTCGCCTGACCGTGGGCAGGCAAGATGCCCACCCTATTTTCAGATGACGGAAAAGGAGGGGGGATAATTATTCGCCCCACAACGCCTGCGACGGAGCGTGGCCCTCCGGTAGGGACCAGGCTCTGACCGCAATAAAAAATGCCCCTCGGCCTGGGCCGGGGACATTTTTTATTGCGCGGATTGGGGATCAGAAACCCCTCAGGCTTCGCAACCACCGGTCTTGCAGGAATCTCCAGAACAGGAATCTCCTGAACAGTCAGTATCCTTTCCTTCCTTCTTCGCCTCACAGGCCGCCTTCTTTCCACCGTAATCGGTGGTGTACCAGCCGCTGCCCTTCAGATGGAACGCCGAAAGGGAGATGAGTTTGCCGGCCGCGCCGCCACAGTGGATGCAAGCCTTTGCCTCCGGCTCGGTAATACCTTGAAACAACTCATAGATTTTGTTACATTTCTTGCATTTGTACTCGTAGATCGGCATTATTTTCCTCCAAACTAATTAAATAGATCGCCTATTTTATACCTGCTGCTGAAGCAATCATGTATCAGCGTCAAATTCCGGCACAAAGAAGGTTGAAGCACCTCGTGGGTAATGGCATGAACCCGTTCCTCTTCCCTCTCTCTTTCCTCCCCGGATGCGTCAAAATCAATCTCCCCGCGATCAAAGCGGACCACATGGACCAGTTCATGGGTGGCGATATAGAGGAGCAGCGCGCCAAGGCTGATGTAGGATCTTGCCCTACTGACCGCGTCAAGGATCCGGTCGTCCTGGAGACATACCCGGTAAAAATGGGCATCCCCCCTGCCGTCCGACGACTCGTCATACTGGTACTTGCACAGATGGGCAAAGGCCCGGTCGCTCCTTTCCTTCTCATCCAGGAATGCCAGGGTCTTAACCTCGTAACGGTGCCTTTTCATCTCCTGGCGGTTCAGGCGAAAATGAAGCCCCGTCAACGTCTCAGCGCCAGAGAATGCCTTGCTGGCAAGACCTATATGATGATCATGAAAATGCGCCATCCGCGACAACATCCATCTCACCCCTTTATGCCGGGTTGGAAAAGCCAGGAATAACTAACCCCGGGGCCATTTCGGGACAACTAAATCGTGGCTAATATAAGGCTTTTTCTCTCCCTGTCAAGAAAAGCGATGTCCTTTTCATCAAAGGGGTCCCTTTTTGCCGGCGTGGATAGACATGGCGGACATTATTATCCGGTCAATCAGGTCGGCGGGGGTTATCCCTGAGGCCGCGGCCTGGTGAAATAACACTGTTGAGGGGGTAAGACCGGGCAGGGTATTTGGTTCCAGGACGGTTACACCCCCGCCGGTACGGACAAACATATCAATCCTCGCATAACCCTTAAGATCCAAAGCAAGAAAGGTTTTGACGGCCGTCTCCTGGATCTTTTGCAGGATTTCCTCAGGCAGCCTGGCCGGGGTCTTATTCTCCCCCTGGCCATAAAGGAACTTATCTTCGAGGGAGAGAATCCCCGCGGACGGGATGGTCTCGGAAGGGGTCAGGGCCAGGGGACTGCCTTCATAATCGATAACGCCACAGGTGACCTCTGTCCCGGTGATCAATTCTTCCACCAGGGCCATGCTGTCCCATTTCAGTGCCTCATCTACGGCCGCCGGTAACGCGTCTGCCGTTAAAACCTTCGCCACCGCAGTCGAACAGCCCTCTCGTGCGGGCTTCACGATGCAGGGAAAGCCGAGTTCATCTCCGACGCTCTTGAGCAGGGCGGATCTGTCTTTTGCCTCTCCCCAGTCTCTTGAGGTTATTGGCCGGGTGGCAGGAACGTCGATGCCGTTTATCGCGAGCAGTTTACGACCCTGGTATTTGTCCATGCCCAGCGCCGAGGCCAGTACGCCGGAGCCGGTGTAGGGGATATCAAGCAGCTCCATCATCCCCTGCACACAACCGTCTTCGCCATACTTGCCGTGCAGTCCCAGACAGTTCACATCAACTCGGTCCTTCAGGACCTCGTATAGTAAGCGAGTCCCTTCCGTCTCCAGATCCTCTTCGATGTCACGGGTCGAATTGCGCATCAGGAGTTTTAAGGTGATCTCCCAAAACTTTCCCCGGCTATCCATGAAGATCGGAACTGGTTCATATTTTGCCCGGTCTATCTTGTTGAAAATGTTTCTGCCGCTTTCCAGGGAAACCTCTCTCTCAGAGGACATGCCTCCAAAGATAATTCCCACCCTTAGTTTCCCCTTATCTCCCGTTGCCACTCGTTACTCCTCGCGCTGTTAAAATCCAATCGTCAACGCCAGGTAGGGGCCGGCAAATGACGTATTGAGCTTGTAATCATTATGATTCACCTTCAGTCCTGTTATCCGGTAACCGCCGTGAATATCCATAAAGGGAAACGGGGTAAAAGAGAGATCGGCCATGGCCTCATACAGCAGGTTCTCGCCATATCCTATTCCCGTTAACTTAGCCCTGGCCTCGAGGATATTAAGCAGTAAGCCCAGGGAGGCCCCCACCCCGACCATGGGAATCGGGACATTGAAAGATTCTTTGGCTGCGAGCGTGGCTGATCTGAGACTGGTCTCCGCTTCTATATACTTTAACTTTCCGATCAATCCTAAAGAGAAACCTGCCAGGATCGCCTTGACCTGGAGCAGGTCATATTGATACTCAAAATCTACCATCCTGAGTTTCATATCCACCTCAAGGGGACCGGCGCCAAAGGTGATCCCTTTGAATCTGATCGCGCTCGCAAGTGTCGTATTGGCCGATGAATCGAACTGCGTATAGGTCAGAGAAAAATTATGTTTGCCCACCCCGAAAAATCCTTCGACCGAAGGATAGGTCACATTACCAAGGGCCAGCTGATCTTTTAAGCTCAGCTCTGTGCCGGTAATGCCGCCCGCCGAGGAGAGCACTTCGCCTCGGAGGGCGGACTGGGTCAAATAGCCTCTCACCCCAAAGTCCAAGGCATTTGCCAGGGAGGGGACAACAATCGACAAAGAAAGAAATACACCTGTGACTAATAACCGCTGGCACCTTTTCATGGTTTCCTCCCTACGGGTAAAATAACAAACACTGTATAGTTATAATTAGATAACCCCTTACGAGGCCCGGACAATAGAACACTTCTTATCCTTTTGTAAAGGCTTTTAGAGGTGGTCAAGTCTCAACAGGGGATGGTTTTTCAATCCCCAATCCGCAATCAAAAAGTCTCTACAGCGGACCTATCTTGTGAAGGTGGATTTTCCGGGCCTCCTCAATCAATCTCGACAGAATCGCCCCCGGATACATCCCGGCGCAGGCCGCCTGTTCGAAGAAAAAGGAAGAGGGGGCCATTCCGGAGGAGGAATTGGGATCGGTAATCATGATCCGGCCGTCTTTAAGGAAAAAACCATCGATCCGGCCGTAGGAGCGGAAGCCCAGGACTTGAAAGGCCCGGAGGGCCTCGGCCTTTATCCTTTCCACAATCTCTGGCGGTATGTTTTTGGGAGGGGTAAACTT
>JAXMLI010000012.1:0-4024 GCA_034368785.1 Smithellaceae bacterium
ACGGCATAATTAAGTTGAAGTTTGGGGTTTTTATACTCGTTAATGCCGATTACCAGCGCATAAAGTGAGGGTTTGCCGATGGCTTTAAATGCTGCTGTTATTTCATAAATAGCATCTGTGCTTTGCATGGTGTTATCGGCATTAAAGGCAATGGCTCGTATCAAGTTCACACCACTGGAAAGTTTCAGATTATATGTTTTATGGATTTCGTTCTGAACAGTCGCGACAATTTTTACGCCTCTTGTGCTGTCCAGCATAACTGCGGAACCATTGAGATATAGCCTTATATCGCCAATTCCTCCGCCTGCATCGGTAATTTTTAAGGTGATCGCGGCATCACTTTTGTCAATACTTTTGGGCGTATCAACTATCGCTACAACCGGAGGCGGTTTTACATCCGCCACCTTTTTGAGTTCCTTCAAAGATCCGCCGGAAAGCGCGAGATTAACAAGGTCGGGACGATAGAAACTTTCCCGCAACTGCTCGATGGTATAATCTTTACCGCTGACTTTAACGCTAAGATACTGGTCGCCTTTAGGTGAGGAGTTGTAATAGCCATTTGCAGTTGTAATGATCCATTCACCGTCTTCAAAGGCAATCATGGAAGCAACTTCTTCTCCTGAAGATACATCCCATATTTTTGTAGAAGCATCTCCTGCGGATATCACATACTTGCCATTGGGGAAAAATTTAGCCGAAGCGCCGTACCCGCCGGCCCCCCCGCTGATATGTCCAGCAAGAGGTCTCAATTCAGTTCCTGCTGCTAAATCCCAGATTTTCACCTGACCATCATTGCCCGCTGATAAGGCATATTTACCATCTGGCGAAAAAGCTACGGACCAAATTCCATAACCTGTATGACCGACGAATTTCTTTACCTGAGTTAAGTTCTTTGTATTCCACAATATGACGCTATTATCGGATCCGCCGGACAAGGCATATTTACCATCTGAAGAAAAAGAAAGTGCTTTTACAGAGTAATTGACTTTCACTGTTCTTATAGACTTCCCCAACGATATATCCCATAAATCAATTATGCCGCCAACACTGCCGGATAAGACATATTTCCCATCTGGAGAATAGGCAACAGAATGAAGCCTGTAGCCTAATGAAGGTTGTATTTTAAAATCTCTGATTTCCCCTCCTGTTGCTACATCAAATATTTTCATGGTTGGTTTAGGGATAAACAAAGAGGAACCGTAGCCTCCACATAAAAAATATTTTCCGTCTGGAGAAAACGCTATAGAAAAAGCTGAATTGTTATCAATTGTCATTATTTCTTGTCTTGTAGCCAAATCCCAAAGTTTTGCTCCTTTGCCGCCGGAAGCAAAATATTTTCCATCAGGCGAAAAAGCGACCGCAATTCCTTGACCCATCCAATCTTCATGAGTGAAAGTTTGTATTTTTTTCCCTTGCCGAATATCCCAGAGGATAAAAGAATCTCTGCTGCCCGATAAAACATACCGTCCATCCGGAGAAATATCTACTTTAAACACAACGGGAGCTTTTTGTTTGATTTCCCGGGACATGTCGCCTTTTACAGTAAGAACAGGCGTTGCCGCGCAGGAAGAAAGGAAAAGTGCAAAACACACTATCAATATTGTTCGATAAGTAGACATATACCCTGTAAAGATTCAGTTACACGTGGAAGCCAATTGCAAGACTCAAGGTAAAGACGGCCACGACGTGGCACGGCCATCTTGGCCGTGATCCACGGGCGGGACGCGCCGTGCCACGGCGCTGAAAACGGCATGTTTTGGAGGCTGGAGGGACACGCGCCGTCGCGTCCGCGGTGGTTTGCAAGAGCCTCATGGGCAAGCAATATTTTCTGAACTCCCCCACTCGAAACTGAATCTTTACCTTCCAGCCCTTATTGCTGTTGACACCCGGAGGTTCTTCTTATATATTATTTTCGTCAAATAACAATCAATGTTTTCCACCCCGTGCTATGAATCAATCACCATTTCACACGTTCCCGCAGGGAGTACCGTTCCTGCGGACAACAGGACTGAAGCAGCCTATGAAAAAGATCGCCCCCTCCATCCTTAGCGCAGACGCAAGCCGACTGGGCGAGGAAATCGCCGCCGTAGAAAAGGCCGGCGCCGATATGATCCACATCGATGTGATGGACGGGCATTTTGTTCCCAACCTGACCATCGGCCCGGCCGTTACCAAATCCCTGCGGAAGATCACCAACCTCCCCTTCGATGTCCATCTGATGATCGAAAAGCCCGAGCAATTCATCGATGATTTCGCCGCGGCCGGCAGCAATATTATCACCGTTCACCTTGAGGCGGCCTCACACCTCCACCGGGTAATCCAGCAGATCAAGCGAAAGGGCATCATGGCCGGGGTCTCGCTGAATCCCGCCACGTCGCTTTCCCTGGTGGAACAGATCCTGCCGGACCTGGACCTCCTGTTGATCATGACCGTCAACCCCGGGTTTGGCGGTCAGCTCTTCATCGAGTCCATGCTCCCGAAGATCGCCGCGGCCCGACGGTTGATTGACGCAAAAGCCCCGACCATACTCCTTGAAGTTGACGGCGGGGTCACCAGCCAGAATATCGGGAAGATTGCCCAGGCAGGGGCCGATGTTATGGTGGCGGGACAGGCAATCTTCGGCGCCGGCGATTACCGGCAGGCTATCTCCGGATTGAAGGCGGAACTGGTAAAATCTTAGAGAGGGAGGCAATTACAAAACTCCCGCTTATCATAGGTCAGGCGTCCCGCCTGACATTCGATGAGTGATGGTTCCCGCCCTTTGCCTGGCCGGTCAGGCGGGACGCCTGACCTATTTTGTTATTTCTTTCATAACACAGGAGTCAGAATTCAGAAGACAGAATAGAAACAGTGCATTTCTTCTTCTGACTCTTGACTCCTGAATACTGGAGGTGTTCCCATGCTCCCGGATGTGCTTCTCACCGCTGAGGAAAGATCGATCAAAAAGGAGGTCCGGGATTTCGTAAAGAACGAGGTGCCCTCAGAGCTGCTCAAAAAAATGGACCGGGACGAAATCACCTACCCCCGGGAATTCGTCAAGTCCCTGGGGGACAGGAATCTCCTGGGGCTGCGGTTTCCCGTAAAATACGGCGGGCGCGCCCTCTCCTGGGTGGCCGAGATCGTCGCCCTGGAAGAAATCGGGGTGTTGGGTAATACCCTGGGCTGCGCATTCTCCATGCCCTCGATCGTGGGTCAGGCCCTCTATTCCTTCGGCACAGAGGAGCAGAAGGAGAAGTTCCTGCTCCCCCTGCTGAAGGGAGACCTGATCTCCGCCGAGGCCTTGACCGAACCCCGGGGGGGGTCGGATTTCTTTGGCGCCACCACTAGGGCGGAGTTGAAAGACGGTCAGTTTCGGGTCAAGGGTCAGAAACGTTTTGTCGTGGCCGCCGAAGGGGCCGACTTTTTTATTGTCTACTGCAACACCAACCCCGCAGGAAAGCCCCACGAACGAATCAGTCTCCTCCTCATCGAACGGGACCGCCCCGGGGTGGAGGTTAAATACCTCTACCGCCTGATGGGCACCCGAGGCGGCGGAACCGGTCGTCTCATCTTCCGGGATGTGCTGGTTCCCGCGTCCAACCTCATTGGCGAGATGAACAAAGGGGCGGAGATCTTCAATACCATGATGGTGCCGGAACGTCTCACCAGCGCCTCCGGCTGCCTCGGCGGGGCCAGGGCCGCGCTCGAGGTTGCCATCCGGTACAGCAACCGCCGCCAGGCCTTCGGTCAGAAGATCCGCAATTTCCAGGGGGTAAGCTTCAAGGTGGCCGACGCGATCACCCAGCTCGATGCCGCCCGGGCGCTGACCATTGCCGCCGGCCGAACCGTCGATGCCGGTCTGCCCACGGCCCGCCGCCTCGTGAGCGAGGCGAAGAAATTCTCCACCGACATGGCCTGGCAGGTCTGCAACCTGGCCATGCAGATCGTCGGCGGCATCGGCTGCAGCTCGGGACATGCCGATCAGGACGAAGTGGTCGCCCAGGCCGGAATCGACGCCCTGATCGAATATCTCAGCCGACGCTGA
>JAXMLI010000013.1:0-4869 GCA_034368785.1 Smithellaceae bacterium
GATGGCAAGCAACATGCGGAAGAGTCACGATGCGGTCTTCAAGGCCGGGGTGGCCTTGGAGGCCCTGAAGGGGGAAAAGATCATGGCCCAGCTTTCCAGTGAATACGGGGTTCATGTAAATCAGATTCGCCAGTGGCGATAGAAGCTTCTTGACGAGCTGCCCGGCGTGTTTTCCGACCGAAGGCAGAAAAAAGACAAAGAAGCTGAAGAGGTAACATCGGAACTTTACCGTCAGATCGGTCAACTCAAGGTGGAGCTGGACTGGCTAAAAAAAAGTCCCTTCAGCTTCTGTTGAAGAAAAGCGGATGACGATCGAGCCGAAACACAAGCGGATAAGCATAAGCCGTCAGTGCGATTTGATCGGGCTTCCGCGGGCTTCATATTATTACGCACCGAAAAGCGATGACCATTATAATCAATTGATGATGAACCTGATTGACGAACAGTTTACGAAGACGCCATTTTACGGCGTTCCACGGATGACGGCCTGGTTGCGGCGACAGGGCCATGAGGTCAACCCCAAGCGCATTCGCAGGCTGATGCGCAGGATGGGACTGGAGGCGATTTATCCGAAGAAGAAGTTGAGCAAGGCCCATCCGGCCCATAAGAAATACCCCTACCTGTTGAGAGATGTGGTTGTCGATCATCCCGATCAGGCCTGGTGTACCGACATTACATATATCCGCCTGCAGCAAGGTTTTGTCTATCTTGTGGCCATCATGGACTGGCACAGCCGCTATGTTCTGGCCTGGGATATTTCCATCACGCTGGACGCCGCTTTTTGTATCCGGACGCTGGAGCGGGCATTGAGGATTTCCAGACCCGAGATTTTCAATTCCGATCAGGGCGTTCAGTTCACCAGCGACGACTTTACGAAAATCCTCGAAAGGGAAGGCGTCCGCATCAGCATGGACGGCCGGGGTCGGGTGTATGACAACATCTTCGTGGAGCGCCTCTGGCGGACGGTCAAATACGAGGAGGTTTTCCTGCATCAATACCTGACGGTCTCTGACGCCCGCAGGGGCCTGGAAAGATACTTTCACTTTTACAACACGGAAAGGATTCATGAATCTCTGGGTTATCAGACCCCTTATGAAATCTATGTCAAAGAACGTGTAAACCTACAAACAAAACAGGCGGCCTGACCATGCACCAAATACAGCCCTTATTTTTGTCTTGACAATGGGGAGAGGTTTAAAGAGCGGCTTGGCTGGAACGAGGTTTCCGATTTTTTGACGCTCCAGTTGGCATTCTTCTTCTGACGGATAAATCACTGAGCGATGCTGTTGATTGTCACAATAAATGGACAGAAATTGTCTGATTAAACGGGATTGATTTCGGAATCATGGGATTAAATGGACCGGGACGCCCCCACCCCCGCGATGAGGGCGTCCCGGTTTTTGTGTATTGATCAGAAGTCATCATCCTGATTTTGGTTTGGGGCGTCCTGAAGGAAAGCAGCGTTATTTTCCAGGAGTCTTTTCACGGCGGCGCCGATGACATCGAGGATAAACACTTCCAGACTTACGATAATTTCCTCCATTTTGCGGTCATACGCTTCATCATCATTGATGTTCATGACATTCTCCTTTAGCGCGTGGTTTCAAAAGATTTCTGTCGCGGCCAAGCGGACATGGTCAGCCGAGACCGTCAGGGACTGGTCATGAGCGGCGGCGATGAGGGCGCCTCTGGCCAGATGGTTGGCTTTTCGGAACAGTCCTCCGGCGCCTTGGTGGATGGCGGTGACGGCCGTTTCATCAAAGAGGGGCGTTTTTACGCCGGCGATGGTCAGGTGATGCTTCAGGTACATTTCCATATCCTGGCGGTTGACGCCTTCCAGATGGCTTCGGGCGACGATTCGCGATGCCAGCGGCATTGACGATCGGTACATCAGTTTATCGATAAGATTAGCCTGGCCTGCCATGATCAGGGGGAGCCAGTGTTTGGAATCCTGTTCGAACTGACAGAGGGTGTGGATTTCAGCCAGGACCTCCATGCGCAGCAAGGAGGCTTCGTCAATCACCACAACGACATGGATTTTTTTGCCACAGACCATCTCCACGATTTCCCTGCGGATGCGTTTCAGCAGAACAGCCTTTGAGAAACTGGCGGTATCGGTTCCCAGCTCGCCCAGCAACTGGCGGTAAAGCTCGATGATGGAACCTGAGGTGGCGGTGATGTGAAAGACGCAATAGGCCGAAGGGTGGAGATGAGCGGCGGCATGCCTCAAGGCTGTGGACTTGCCGCTGCCCACTTCGCCGGTCACTAAAGCCACGGCGCCCAACCGGACGGCATAGTCAAAGCGATCTTTGACCCCTTTGAGGTCAGGGGTTTCCAGGATCTCTTTTATGCCGAGTTCCGCCCCGAAAGGTTCTTTCGTGAGTCCAAAGAAGGCGCGATAGGATTCATTCATGAGCGGCCTCCTTTTTGCCTGACCAGAGCTTTCCGCTCAGATAGGGTTTCGGAACATCTGTGGTCACCAGGACTGTTTTGTGGTTATGTCGCTTGACCCGGCAATTGACATGGACGTCCACCGGCAGGAGATATCCATAGGATTGTTTGCCGAAGCGGATCTCTATCCGATCCGGTTCGCTGTCATGATAAAGAATCTCCACCCGCTTGCCGATTAACGCCACGGGGGCCTCATAGAGCTTCCCGCCCACGGTCAGGGTTCTGTCTTTTGCCACGGTGCGCCTGGCAACTTTGCGGAAGTGATCCCGGAGGTCTTGAGGCGCGGCTTGGAGACAGGCCATATTGGAGGTGAAACGCTCAAAAGGGCTCTGGCCGGTGGCGGTATGCTTGCGAGCATGATAGACATCCGTCAGCCAGACATCAAAAGCCATGTTCAGGTCATCGAGGGTTTCCCACCGGAATCCTGCGAGAAACGCCTCCCTGACGGTCTTGAAAAATCTCTCTATTTTTCCGCGCCCCTGAGGTTTGTAGGGGCGGGAGTGAATCAGGGCAATGCCCAGAGAAGCTGTAATATGCTCCAGGTGCAGGGAACGAAAGGCAGGGCCGTTGTCCACGTATAATTTCCGGGGCAGCCCTCTTTTTAGCAGGGCGTTCTCCAAGGCATCGACATAGGACAGGATGCCCTCGGAGAGATAAAACTCCCCATGGGTAATCAGCCGCGAATGGTCGTCGAGCAGGGCAATGAGATAGCTTTTTTTCATCTTGCCGCCCGATGCGATCAAGGGGCCGTGCATCACATCGGATTGCCACATATCATTGGGCAGCTCCGCCTCGAACTTGCGGCGATCCTCCGGCTGATGGCTGCTGGTCTTCATGAGTTGACGCTGATGCAGGAAGCGGTAAATCGTGGACAGATTCAACTCAGTCCCCGGGGCAACCAGACCCCGATCCGCCATTGTTTTGATGAGAACTGCCGTCGTCGCCTTCGGCATCTCCTGCCGCAAACGGATCAGGGACAGGATGGTCTCCTCATCCATTGCCCGACTTTCTCCCCGGTCGGAGCGCTCAGCCGGATACAGCGATTCAATCTTGCCATTGCTGAGCCGGTACAACCGCACCCAGCGCAGAATCGTGCTCCGGCCGATCCGGGTCTTCTCCGAACATGGAATCTCCCATTTCCGGGCGCACTTCTGCCTGATCAGAGCCTCTTGAGGCCCCTGATTGACGTCATTGCCATTGATCAGGTCGTGAATGACCCCAAACCGAAACACCGCCACCCGCTTTTTTTGATCTTCCGTCATGAAAAATCCTCCTTCGTGGTTTTTCACGCCCTCTACAACGGAAAATCGCCATTAGCCATGACACCCTTCGGTAGGGTACATCAAAAACACGCATTCTCTCAATCTACAGGGAACGGCTCACGGGAATCTGACCCAATGATACAAAATGATCGAAGGCCAAAAGAAGGCCGCCTTGCCATCTGTTGCCCAAATACGCTATGACCCGCTTCCCCAAAGCCCGTAACCAGTACCCCTGGCGGCTGTGGGACATCCCTGACAGCCAAGGCCCTCCTGATATCCGAAATGACAACCGGGAGCGAATCTCCGCAATCGCGGCCTGAAACCGCCGAAAATATCCACAGGGCCGGACACGAATCACGCACCAACAAGAAGGACATCGCCACCGTCGTAAATACACATAGCCGGGAAACCCCTCAAAATATGCAGCCACAAATCCGTGCCCCCATACATTACTCGCCTTGCAACGGGAGCATATCTCCGGCCTCGGCCAACCATAATCCTTACCCTTCTCAAAAATCTCCTTGACCTCGCACAAAACACTGATTACCATGCCTCCACCTCATATGGGATTCTCTAACTATCTTCTCTATGAGAAAGGGCGGTGTCTCTCTCTTAAAATTCACCGCCCTCCTAAAATAAAAAAACCTCTCTCCCGAGAGGTTCATATAATCCGATTAAAAAAACAAGCTTGTCAATCTATTCTGAAAATACACCTTCTGTTCTTGTTCGTCTATTGTGGTAGCCTACAAAGCCTCGCCAAGTCCTCTCTGCGAATTGGTTCAAAGGAACGGTCAGTCATCCAATGGCACCTCGCTCACCCAAAGCCCCCACATTCCGCTTGGTGCGGAGGCTGGAGCCCCCCGGCTACCCGATTACCAGATGTAACTCTGGTTCTTGTGCGTTATGCGAGCATCTCCATGCGAAGCCCGCACGAATCCAAGGGCGGAAACTCGGGAAGAATCATAGACTTTCCAGAGTGAACCCGCTCGGCTGTCCATAACGCTGCGAATGCATCCAGCAAGTCATCATTCGAGTATTGTCCAGAAGGCAATGTTGCCCGTGCCGCAGCGTAGGCTGTCCCATATCGGGGGATCACGAGAGCCTCTCGCTCTGCCTTCCCGGCTGGTGATTTTTTGCGATGTGACATAGCCTGGTT
>JAXMLI010000014.1:0-2578 GCA_034368785.1 Smithellaceae bacterium
AATCGCATCGTATTTGCCTGTGTCCAGTCCCGCAAAGATCCCGTCCCAGGCGGTGTTCTTAAAGGTCACCTTAAGACCCACCTCCTTGGCCACGGCATTCAGGAAATCGATGTCAAACCCGACGATTTTTTTATTCTTGTCCACCGTCTCCATGGGCGGCCAGGTGGCATCCGTGGCTACCGTAATGGATTTTCCCTTGGTCTGCGCTTCGGATGTGCAAGGCAGTAACACAAACATTAACGCACTCACCAGCATAGACCACAGGATTAAATGCCTTACCCCTCTCATAGTTGCCTCCCTGGAGAAATTTTTTTTGTGGAAATCTTCGGAGTGCGGAGGCTACCACAGGTAAATCTGATTTTCAACTTCATTAAACTTGACAGGCGGGCAAGGCAAGGCTAGATTACCGGCGACGCAGAAAATCATGAACGGAAGAAGAGATGACACAATACCGCTTCCTGTCTCAGCCGAAGGAAAAAGAAACTGTTGATATTATCGAGTTATACCGCCAGGCGGGCTGGTGGGAGCGGGAAGACGATGATGGTCAGGTATCAGCCATCGTCGCCGGCAGTCACTGTTTTCTCGTGGCCCTGGAAGGAGAAAGGATCATCGGGATGGGGCGGGCGATCAGCGACCGGGCCAGTGACGCCTACATCCAGGATGTGACGGTTCATCCATCACGGCGGGGGACGGGTATTGGATCGGAACTCATCAGGACCCTTATAGACCGTCTCCGCGCAGACGGGATCAAGTGGATCGGCCTTATTGCCGAGAAGGATTCTTCCCCCTTTTACCGACCCTTCGGCTTTCGCGAGATGCCTTCCTCCACGCCGATGCTTATGAAATATTATGGTTAAATTTAAATCCCTCGCCCCGGATGATTACCCGTTGCTCAGGCGGTTTTTCGTTAATCTGAACACCAGATTATCCATATACTCCCTGCCCTCGCTCATTTCCTGGAATAGCGAAATCTTCCGGAGTTCCTACGCCATTGAAGATGACCTCCTGGTTATCGTCACCGAGTCACAGCGCCACCCGGATCAACCATATCTGATCATGCCCGTCTCACCTGACCGTGAGGTCGCCCCGCAGGAACTCCACAAACTGGCCGACAGGCTTGGCTACCGCCAATTCAGGTTCGTTCCCGAAGATTATCTCTCCCGATGGGATCATGGGGAGATTGACCGGCTATTCAAGGTAACCGAGCAGCCTGAGTTTGCCGACTATATCTACCATACCGCCGACCTCGGCGCCCTGGCCGGGCGACGGTTCGCGAAAAAAAGGAACCATCTCAATCAGTTTATCAATGGTTATGTGGAGCAGGGACTGGTAATAACAGAGGCCGTTACCGCTCAAAATAAGACAGAATGCCTGGATTTTCTCGTGCGCTGGTGTGACGAATACCCCTGTGATGGTCCCCAAAGTGAGAGCCTCGCCTGCGAGCGGGAGGCGATTACCGTCGCCCTCGAGAATATGGAACTCTTCGAGCTCTGCGGACTGGCGATCCGCGTGGAGGGCGCGATCAGCGCCTTCGCGATCACCGCCCGTCTCAACGACCGGACGGGGGTCCTGAATTTCGAAAAGGCCTTCTCCAAAATCAACGGCTTATACCAGTTTCTCGACCAGCAATGCGCCCGGATTTGCCTGGCCCCTTATGAATTCACCAACAAGGAAAGCGACATGGGACTTCCCGGCCTCGCCCAGTCCAAAAGGTCTTATTACCCCAGTGACCAGGTAAAATCGTATCAATTGAAGTTGAGGTAGCCAGACTGAAGTAACATTATAGGTCAGGCGTCCCGCCTGACCGGTCAAGCAAAGGGCGGGAACCATGAATCATCGAATGTCAGGCGGGACGCCTGACCTATAATAAATAGTCTCGCCTGGCGCGTTCCTACAGTCTACCTACCTGAGTAGTTACCATTACCTGAAAGCACTCGCAGAACCTGCCCCTGCCCGTCGTTACCCCCCGGAACCGGTTCAGTCCGGCTATCGCCTCATCGTAGGCGATTGAACCCAGCTGTGAGGCATGTTCCCGCAGGGAGGAGAGCTTCAAGTCCATCCGGTCTGTAATATCTTCCACATAGGATACCTGAGTCAAGGGAGTAAAAATCTCATAGCAGAGCACTTGGGGAACAGGCCAGGGAGTGTTTCCGCACTCGGGAAACCAGGCCCCGCCGGCCCGCCTTATGGCCTCCATGACCAGCTCATTCGTTACCCGGTGGTCCGGGTGGATTTCGCCTGCATGGGGTGCCAGGACTAACCCGGGCCTTTTTCCCCGGATCAGCCGCACCAGGTTCACTAAATTATCCCGGGAATATTCCAGATAGCCGTCGGGATTTCTCAGGAAGATCAGGTCTGAGATACCCAGAACTGCCGCCCCTTGACGGGCCTCCCCTTCCCTGATTTCCGCGAGCGCCCCCGGGGCCCCCTCCAGGGACCCGGCATCTCCCGAGGTAAGGTAGATCACGGTTGCCGTACTTCCATCTCTGGTCAATCTGGCCAGCATACCGCCACAGCCCAGCACTTCATCATCCGGATGGGGGGCAAAGACAAGAACATTCATCTGGAAATCTCCTGA
>JAXMLI010000015.1:0-9272 GCA_034368785.1 Smithellaceae bacterium
CCGCCGCAGCCGACATGCCAAGGCGGTAGAGATCGGTAACAGATTGATGAACAGCCGTTCGGTTCAAGTTATTCACATCGATAAAGGGCTGTTTGACAAGGGCTGGCAGTATTTCCAGCAGCATGCCGACAAGACCTATTCAATGACGGACTGTATTTCTTTCATCGTAATGAAAGAGCAGGGAAGTGAGTCGGCTTTGTCTTTTGATAAACACTTTACCCAGGCAGGATTCAAAGTACTTCCCTGATTGTTCCCTTATTTTTGAAGGAATGGTCGGTCGCCATACAACTTCATGTTCCGAAGAATCTCCTCATTAAAAACCTATGCATGCATGCTTTCGATCGTTAATCTTCAGTTATTGCAGTCTCTCGTTTCCGTTGCTTTGTAGGTGACAGCGAGAGTCGGCACATTTCACATTTCCAACGATTGATCCTACGCAATACCGGTTGAAACATGCGAAGGCCTGACAACGTATTTTGTTAATCGCAAAGAATGACGAATTCGTAACAAGTAGTCGTCAAGAAGCCGTTTCTTTTCCTCCTGCAGAAGTGGTCAACCTCACAAAAAAACTTTAGTTTATAACCCCCCAGATGCATAACACGGAACTTAAATTCATCGTTGACCATAATGTGGGTAAAATGGCGAAGTGGCTGCGCATGGCAGGCTTTAATGCCCACCTGTTTACGGGTGCTGACGATGCCGCGATGGTCGCTGCTGCCCTGGCCGAAAACCGTATCTTGCTTACCCGCGACCGACGGATTATGAAACGTCACGTTATCGTCGTTGGCGGCATTCAGGCTATCCTCGTCGAGAGCGACCAGTTCAAGGCACAGGTGCAACAGATCATCAGCGCCCTGAGGTTGAATATAAGCAGTTTCCGTCCTTTTACCCGCTGTATCGAGTGCAATCGGCGGATAGAGGAACGCGCTAAAGAAACGATCAAGGAACGTGTCCCGCCCTACGTGTACCGAACCCAGGAACGTTTTGCCGAATGCCCGGCCTGCCACCGCCTCTACTGGCAAGGCACCCATTGGCAGGCCATGAGCCGGGCCATCCACGGGATTCTGAGCTTGGAGAAGCGATAGGTTGTTTACGGTTGAAACGGGGGGTCTTTTTTGCTAAGGTCCCCGGGCGATGCGCCGGTTTTCCCCCGGTGGCGAGAAAGGACATTATGAATCAGATCGATCGATCCCCCTGCGGCGGCCTGGGCGTGAGCGAGGTGGGCCGGGAGGTGCTGCTGTCTGGGTGGGTGGATGCGCTCCGGGACCACGGGGAGGTCCTTTTCATTCATCTCCGGGACCGTAGCGGCATCGTGCAGGTGGTTTTCCGCCCTGACGTGGCCGACGCGGACGTCTGCCGCCAGGCCGCCTCGCTACGGAGCGAGTATTGCGTCTCCATCTCGGGCTCCGTGAGGATGCGGGCCCCGGGCACGGAAAATCCCCTGCTGGAGACGGGCCGGATCGAGGTTATCGCGACAGCGCTTACGATTCTGAGCCGCGCGGATATCCTCCCCTTTCCCGTCTCGGAAAAGGCGATGGCCGCCGGCGCCGCCCCGGGCAGTGAAGCGGTGACCGAGGAACTCCGCCTCCAGTACCGCTACCTCGACCTGCGCCGCCCGACGATGCTGGACCATCTCGTCAAGCGCCACCGCATCGTCAAGGCCGTCCGCGATTTCCTCGACGAGCGGGGCTTCATCGAGGTCGAGACCCCGATGCTCACCAAGAGTACGCCCGAGGGCGCCCGGGATTACCTCGTCCCCAGTCGCGTCCATCCGGGCTGCTTCTACGCCTTGCCCCAGTCCCCCCAGCTTTTCAAGCAGTTGCTGATGGTTGGCGGCTGCGAGAGGTATTTCCAGGTCGTCCGCTGTTTTCGGGACGAAGACCTCCGCCCCAACCGTCAGCCCGAATTCACCCAGCTCGACCTCGAGGCCTCCTTCATCGACGAGGAGTTCATCTATGAGGTGATCGAGGAGTTGCTCGTCCGGATCTTCGCCCTGGGCGGCATCACGCTGCGGCGTCCCTTTTCCCGGATGCGCTACGACGAGGCGATCGATCAGATGGGTTCCGACCGACCGGACACGCGCTTCGGCCTGCGTTTCGTCGAGGCGACGGATCTGTTCCGGGGGACCTCCTACGGCATCTTCAAACAGATCCTCCAGCGGGGCGGCGCCATCAAGGGAATCACCGTCCCGGGCCAGTCGGAGCGGCTCAGCAAGAATGTCCTGCAGAACGAATACGCCAAGGAGATCGTCCCGGGCTTCGGGGCCAAGGGGATGACCTGGATGCGGGTGACACGGGACGGCCTCGACTCGAACATCGTCCAGTTCTTTAGCCGGGCGGAGCAACAGGCGATTATCGCGCGCTTTGGCGCGGCGCCGGGCGACGTGATCCTGATGATCGCCGATCCGTCCCGGGAGGTGGTTACCTCCGCCCTCGGGCAGTTGCGGCTCCATCTCGCCGGAAGGCTCGGCCTGATCCCGGAGAACAGCTTCAGCCCCCTCTGGGTGACCGATTTCCCGCTCTTTACCGCCACCGACGAGGGGATTGCCTCCAGCCACCACCCCTTCACCGCGCCCGACCGGACGGACTTCGATCCGGTGAACCGCGAGGAATTGCTTGGCTTACGTTCCCGGGCGTACGACGTGGTGGTGAACGGCGAGGAACTGGGCGGCGGCAGCATCCGGATCCATGACCGCCAGGTGCAGGGGAAGATTTTCGCGGCCCTGGGCTTGAGCGCGGACCAGGTGGAAGAGAAGTTCGGCTTCTTCCTGCGCGCCCTGGATTTCGGCGCCCCGCCTCACGGGGGGCTGGCCCTGGGCATGGACCGCGTCGTCTCGATGATCCTGGGAACCGCCTCGATCCGCGAGGTTATCGCCTTTCCCAAGAACCGCAGCGCCTATTGCCCCTTGACCGACGCCCCCTCGGCGGTGGCGGGGGATCAACTGGCCGAACTCGGTCTGGCCGGTGGGAGCGGATACAAGCCCCTGCCCGGCGCGGACCGGCAAGGAGATCTGCTCGATTCCCTCTCCTGGGTCTCCCGAATCGGCCTCGACCCGGCCCTGCGCCCCGCGCTCGCCGCGGCCGTTGCGGAGGCGGAGGCGCTGGCCGGACGGATCGCCCTGATCCCGGGTGCGGAAACGCCGCTCTTTACCGTCGTTCAGACCGAAAACCGCCTGCGGGAAAAAGGCCTGGCACGCACCTCGCCGCTGGCCCAAGCCGGGGAGATCTTCCAAAACGCGCCCGCGGTGAAGGGCGAATATTTCAAGGTCGTAGGCATTCTGGAATAGAGACCAGGGAGGAAGCATGTCAGATATCTTTGTCTATCTCGATCCCTCGCCCCCGGCCGCGCAACAGGGGCCGCTGGCGGGACAATCCGTCGCCATCCAGGCGAACCTCTCCGTGCGGGGCTGGCCGACCCGGGCCGGCAGCGCTGCCCTGGCCGGTTATGTGGCCCTGGAGGATGCGACGATTATCGCACGGCTCCGGCAGGCGGGCGCCGTCATCGTCGGGGCCGTAGGGATGAGCGAATTCGGGTTCGGCCGGGACGGGGACGCCGCGGGCCGGGCGCTTTCCGAGGGGCATGCCGGGATGGTGATCATGACGGACATGCTGGGCGAGGCCCGCCTGGCCGCCGCAGATGCCGGCGCGTTCGGGTTCAAACCGACGGCCGGGATCGTCTCGCGCTTCGGCCTGATCGGTCTGATGCCTTCGCTGGAGACCTGCGGTCTTCTGGCGCGCACCCCCCGGGAGATCGCCCGGGCGATGGCCGTCATCGCCGGGGCGGATGAACGGGACCACTCAATGCACGACGGGGCGCTGCCGGATTTTCTTCGGCCGGATCAAACCCCGCCCCTCCGGACCGTCGGCATCCTCAAGGAAACCCTCGCTCTGTCGGCGGCGGACGAAGCGGCGGCCTTTGGCGCCGGCATCGCCAGGCTCGCGGCCGCGGGCCTCGAGATCAGGGAGGTTGCCCTGCCCGCGTGGGACGATTTTGCGCTCGTACACCGGATCGTCGGCGCCGTGGAGGCCTCTTCCAGTTGCGGTAAATTCGACGGCGTCCGCTACGGCCATCGGGCGGCGGGGGCGAAAAACTGGAACGAGATGTACCTCAAGACCCGCGCCGAGTCCTTCGGACCGCTCCTGAAGAGCTACCTCTTCCAGGGGGCCTATTTCCAGTTCGAGAACTACGTCGCCTTTGAAAAGGCGGCCCGCGTCCGGGCCCGTCTGGAGGCGGATATGGCGGCGCTCTTCGCCGGGGTGGATGTCCTGGCCCTGCCGACCGGCCAACGGGAGAGGGGAGGGACCGACGGGATCGCCGGGGTCTATCGGGAGGGCGCCTGTACGCTGCCGGCTAACGTCCTCGGGCTGCCCGCCGTTTCGGTCCCCGGCCTCGTTGCCGACGGAAGCCCCGCTGGGGGCCTGCAACTCATCGGGCCGCGCTTGAGCGATGCGCGCCTGCTCGCGCTGGCGGAGCGTCTGGGAAGTAGTCAGTAGTCAGGCGTAGGATGGGCAAAGCCTCAGCGTGCCGATCAATTTCGGTGGCGATTCCGGCTAATGATGGGCACGGCATGAAGCCGCCTTTGCCCATCCTACGAGCTGTATTCTCATATAAAAGGAGACTGAGGGAATGGACCTCGAAGCGGTAATCGGTCTGGAAATCCACGTGGAACTAAATTGCGCCGCGAAGATGTTTTGCGACTGCCCCAACCGGACCGGGGATGATCCCAACCACAACACCTGTCCCGTCTGCCTGTGGTTTCCCGGCGCCCTGCCGCGGTTCAACGGCGAGGCCCTCGAAAAGGCCGCGCTGGTCGCCCTGGGTCTCAACTGCACGTTGCAGCCCAAAAGCGCCTTCGACCAGAAGGTCTATTACTACCCGGACCTCCCCAAGGGGTTCCAGCTCTCCCAGGCCCACCTGCCGCTGGCCCGGAGGGGCTGGCTGGAGATCAGCGGCGAGGATGGCCGTCCCAAACGCCTGCGCATCCACAAGATCCACATGGAGGAGGATGTCGCCAAGCTTGTTCACGAACTCGAGGGGCGCACGCCCGTCTCGCTGGTCGATTTCAACCGCGCCGGGGCGCCGCTGGTCGAGATCGTCACGGAGCCGGACTTGCGCTGCCCGGAGGACGCGATGGAGTTCATCCGCGTGCTGCGGACCAGTATCCGCCATATCGGCGCCTCCGAATGCAGCATGGAGGCAGGGACGATGAGGATCGACGCCAATATTTCGCTGCGGCCCAAAGGCACGGACCAGCTCAACACCAAAGTCGAGGTGAAGAACATGAACTCGCTCCGGCATCTGGGCGACGCCATCGCCTACGAAATCGAGCGCCAGACGGCGGCGCTTGGCGCCGGGGAGGCCATCGTCCTGCACACGCGCCTCTGGGACCCGGAGAAGCGTCTTACCCTGCCGATGCGGGGCAAATTCGAGGGTCCCTGTATTCCTGACCCGACGGTGCCGCCGATCGTCATCGACGAGTTATGGATAAACGAACTCTTTGCCAGGCTTCCCGAGCTGCCCGCCCGCAAAGCCGAGCGCTTCAAGGAGCAGTACGGTCTTACCGCCGATGAGGCCTTGTTGATGAGTGCCGAGCGGGACCTGGCGGAGTATTTCGAGGCGGTTGTGGCACGGAAGATCGCGCCCCGGACGGCGACCCACTGGCTCGCGACGCAACTGCTGCCCGCGCTGAAGGAGCGCAACCAGGGGTTGGCGGAAACGCCGGTCACGCCCGGACGCCTGGCCGCGCTCCTGGCCATGCTGGAGCGGGAGGAGATCAACGCCAACGCCGCCAAGGCGGTCCTGGCGCGCCTGTTCGAGTCCGCCCAGGACCCGGCGGCGATCGTGGAGGAGGCCGGTTACCGGCAGGTCTCCGACCAGGGCGAGTTGGCGGGGATTGTCGCGCAGGTCCTGTCGGCGAATCCCGCGGCCATTGACGATTATCATCGCGGCGTGGGCAAGGCCCTCGGGTTTCTGATCGGCCAGGCGATGCAGGCCTCAAAGGGCCAGGCCAATCCGAAACTGCTCCGGGAAATCCTGACGGCCCGGCTTGACGCCCGGCCTTGAAATGCTCGATTTGCGGGCCGGAACAACCAACAGGAGAAATATCTGCCCGACAGACGGGCGAAAAAAAAGCCCCCCATCACTGGGGGGCTTTTAAAACAGAATGCTGATTTCAGATCTTACAGCTGGCGAACATTCTCCGCAGCCGGACCTTTGGGGCCTTTGACTACGTCAAAGGTTACCCGCGCCCCTTCGGCGAGGGATTTGAAACCCTCTGACTGGATTGCGGAATGATGCACGAAAACGTCGTTGCCGCCGTCCTGTGCGATAAAGCCAAACCCCTTTGAATCATTAAACCATTTTACAGTTCCTTCTGACATCGTTACTACTCCTTTTTGTTTGTGGGTTCCTCCGGGGAACCAGTTATACTATTGCCGAACTATTCGGCTGGCAGTCTGCTTGTTAAACTAAAAAACCGCACTTACCTTGTGGAGGTTTGTACGGTTGAGTTTTCATCATTCCCTAACTACAAACAGCGACTGCACAACAAGTGTTGCCGGGACATTAAACTATTGTTTTCGTAAATGCAAGGTATTTCTTACTGACGAATGAAAAGTCTCCTTGACAGTTTGGGCGAAGTTGTCAATGATCGCGCCGGGGTGGGAAAACTCAGCGGGCGCGTTTAAGGAGATACCCCTCGGCGGTTGATATCGCAGGCGATAAAGGAGATTATTGATGAAAAATCCGGCCACGAATCCATTAGAACTGAGCGAGCGGGAGCTGGCCGCTCTGGTGATGGACATGTTCCACCGAACTTCCATTCACCATGCCCTGTGGTTTTATCAGGTGGAGTACCAGCTCGGGATGAAGCGGGCGTTGGAACTCCTGACTGAGGTGAGACCCAAGAGCCTCGCCAACCAGTTGGAGCGACTGGGCGAGGTCTTAGGTTTTGCGGTAGAAGAGGGCATCCCGGCGCCACTGCTGCGGCTGCCCCGGGAAACCCTCCTGAAACTCCTTGGCGAACTGGGCAAAAACTGGCTGGCCGGGGACGGGATCTGGTTTCAGGCGGTGGAGAAGGAGTACGGCATCGGGGACGCCAAGCGCTGCAATGATTCCTGCTGGGGCCGGTTTTCTCCCCTGGAGGCCTGGTCGATCAAGGATTTCCTGGGCCTGCCCGCACGGGCGGGGACGGAAGGACTGGCGCGGGCGCTCCAGTTTCGCCTTTACTCCCAGATCAACCTTCAGACGATTCGGGAGGAGGGGCCAGGGATCGTGGTCCTGGAGATGAATGAATGCCGGGTCCAGGTGACGCGGAAGAGAAAAGGCCTGCCGGACTACCCTTGCAAGTCCGCCGGAATTGTGGAATATCGCAGTTTCGCTGAAACCATAGACGAGCGGTTTCGGGTGGAATGTATCGGCTGTCCCCCCGATGACCATCCGGAGGAGTGGTTCTGCTCCTGGCGCTTCACGCTGGTGGAGGGGAAGACTTGCTGAGGTTTTGTCAGGGACGAATTATCCGATCCTTCAGCTCTCCGTATCAAGCCAATTTGGGTCAATCAAGGTGGATCAATTATCAGGGCAAAATTGCACGGAAACGTAGTTATTAGTATATTATCAGGGCATATTGACCTGATAATCAATGGTTATGCAGGTTGAACGTTAATGAAAACGCACCTTTTTGAGAAAGCATTAGCAATCTTAGGACTCGCACACAATAGAGACTATCAGGTACTTGATTTCGGGTGCGGGACCGGCGGCTTTCTGGGCCTGCTATCGAAATCAATTGGCAAGGGTTCGCAGTTGATAGGATGCGACGCAGTGGAGAAATCCATTGCGCAAGCGCGGCTCGATTATCCGAATGCAGAGTTTGTTCGCCATAGGTTTACCGATGAACTGCCGTTTCCAGATGCTGCATTCGACATTTTTGTGACCATAGACACCCTCGAATGCATCAAGAACAAGGAAGCACTGACGGAGGAGATTCACCGCGTCTTGAAGCCCAACGGTCAGGTTCTGGCGATGCATTGGGACTGGGATACCCAAACATATGCTATTCCGACGAGAGAGCTTGCCCGAAAGGCCGTGCGGGCTTTCTCTGATTGGAAACAACCATGGATGGACGACGCTGATGGTCAGATGGGCCGGAAGCTTTGGGGCTTGTTCGAGAGAAGTGGTAAGTTCCACGGAGTTCCTGACACTTTCTGCCTGGTCGAGACCGACTACAAAGCAGGAAAGTACGGCTACGATCGTGCGCTCGATCTGTCTGGATTAGTAGAACAGGGAGGGTTCGATAAATCCGAGTACGAACAGTTTCACCGCGAACTAACCGAAAGCTGCAAAAAAGGGGAGTACTTCTACAGCGTTACCTCTTACGTCTATCTTGGGCGACGAGCATAACAATTCAATCAACCCGACCGGGAAATACGGTCGGTGGTTTTTCTGCCAGGCTATCGGCCCGGCGGGTTATCTCAATCGTTAGATTTCGACAAGGGGACTTGACAAAGACAGATCTTCCGTGTACATGGTAATACATCAATGACAGGAGGTGTGCCATGAGTACAGCGATATCTGTTAGGCTTCCTAAAGGTCTCGCCGACCAGCTTGACGGAATAGCCAAAGAAACCGAGAGGCCACGCTCTTTTATCATCCAGAAAGCGCTGGAGTCCTACATTGAAGATTTCGCCGATCTTCAGATTGCACTCGACCGGCTCCACGACAAGAGTGATGCTATCATTTCCGGCAAAGAACTGAGGGAGCCACTTGTCTTATAACGTTGTCTACAAGAAGTCGGTACATCGCGATCTCAAGAAGTTGTCAAAAGTTGAGGTCGGCCGCATCCTTGACCAGATAGAACAAGAACTTACAAAGAAACCTGAGTCATCCCCCGTACTCAAAGGCCAATTTGCCGGGCTACGCAAGTATCGCATTGGTGACTATAAGGTAATTTATGCCCTTGTGGGCGCAGATATTCTTGTACTCCGAGTCGGTAATCGGAGAGATGTTTACAAAGGCGAAATCTAACCACGAAAGGAAAGCGACATGGGAAAGGGAATGGATAAGAAAAAAGAGACCAAGAAGAAGCCTGAAAAGACCATGAAAGAGAAGCGGGCTAAAAAAGCTGCCAAGAAGGACTAAGGGGCTGTAAAATAATTATTGTAACAATCTGTTGTCTTGTGCTATACTCTGTTCATGGACACTTCTCAAATTGCAGATCGGTATAAGCTTGTTGAATGGGCGCTTGATGAACGTCTTCGACGCCTGGTTACTGCCGC